>NZ_VRUZ01000051.1:0-28267 GCF_008039485.1 Methylobacterium sp. WL69
GCCACCGGCGCGGGGGGGGCATGGAACGGCGCGTCCGGCACGGGCGTGACGGGGGTTTTCGGGTCGAGGCAGCGGTCGAGGGCGCGCAGGGCGTCGTCCGGCATCGGCGCCCCGACCCCGTCGTCGAGGCCGCCGACGTAGGCCTCGATCCGGTCCAGGGCGAGGTGGACCGCCGCCGCCGCCGCCCCATCGAGGACGCCGGTCCCCGCGACGATCCGGTCGAACAGGGTCTCCAGGCGATGGGCCACGGCCTCCACCGCCGGCAGGTCGACGGCCCGGGAGGCCCCCTTCAGGCTGTGCGCCCGGCGGAACACATCGTTCCAGTCGGGCGCTTCCGCCCCGCCGCCCAGGGCGGCGCGGATGGCATCGATGTGCTCGCGATGCTCGACGTCGAAGGCCGCGAGAAGAAGCTGGCGGATGTCCATCCGGTGCGTGTCCGTCCGCCGCTTAAGGCCATTTTCGCAAGTGAGGAACCGGGCGCAAGTCCTTCGTTAACCATGTCTTCGTCATGGATGAAGTCCCGGGTTCCGCGGCGGAAACCGTCAATGGCGGTAGCGCTCGGCGAGGGTCATCAGGGCCTGGGCCAGCTCGGTGAGGTTGGCCGACGCCGCCTCGACCTCGCGGGTGCCGGCCGCCGTCTGCTGGCTCGCCTGCCGGATGTTCTGGAGGGCGCCCATCACCTGCTCGATGCCGAGCTGCTGCTGGTTGGTCGAGGCCACGATCTGCTGGAAGGTCTGGACGCTCTCCTCGACCTTGGCGGTGATCTCCTCGATGGTCCGCTGGGTGGTGTCCGAGCGGGCCTTGCCGGCGGCGGCGCGCTTGACCGCCTCCTCCGTCAGCATCACCGACGTGTTGATGCCGCGCTGGATCTCGCCGAGGATCGTGCGGACCTGCCCCGTCGCCGCCTTGGCCTGATCGGCCAGCAGCTTCATCTCCGAGGCCACGACGGCGAAGCTCCGCCCGCTCTCGCCGGCGGCGGCCGCCTCGATGGCGGCGTTGAGCGCCAGCAGGTGGGTGCGCTCCGAGATGTCGTTGACGGTGGTGATGATGTCGCCGATGGCCTGGGTCTTCTCGGAAACCGCGACGATGTTGCCCGCAACCGCCTCCGCCTGCTCGCGAATCGCCTCCATGGCCTTGGCGGTGTCGGCCACGGCCCGCAGCCCCGCCCGCGAGGTCTGGGCGGTGGATTGGGCCGTGGCGATGACCTCGCCGGCGCGCTTGCCGATCTGGGCGCCCGAATGGGTGATCTCGTCCACCGTGGCCGCCGTCTCCTGCACGGCGGCGAACTGTTCCTCGACGGAGGCCGCCTGCTCCTGCGCCGAGGCGCGGATCTCCGCCGCCGCGGCGTTGAGGTCGGCGGTGGCGGCGCGGTTGGTCCGCGCCAGGTCGGCCAGCCCCGCCACCATGCCGTTGAGGGTGCGCCCGAGGCGGCCGATCTCGTCGTTGCCCCTGGCATCGAGGGTGCCCGAGAGGTCGCCGTCGCCGACGCGCTCGGCGAACCGCATCACGTCCTCCAGGGGCTTGACCACGCCCCGCCGGATCAGGGCGGTGACGAGGATGCTGAGCAGCACGCTCGCGGCCAGGGTCAGGACGATGGACCACAGGCTCCGGTCGTAGATGTCGGCCGCGCGCTGCTGGCCGGCGGCGATGCCCTCGTCGAGGGCTTCGCGGGTGCGCTCGATATCGGCGAGGAGCAGCTCCTGCATCCGGTTGATCGGTTCGTTGCGCGCCTCGATGGCGTCGGTGTCCCGGGCCGTGATGGCGGCGAATTGCGGCTCGCTCACCGCGCGCAACTGCCGGAAATCATTGGCCGCCAGACCGGCGGTGTCGGCGAGCTTCTTCCAGGCCAGGGACCGGGCCGGAGAGGGCGCCGTGGCGGAATAGCCGTTGGCCGTGCGGACGATGTCGCCGAACAGCACCTCCGATTCCTGCCCGATGCGCCGCCAGGTCTCGATGGTCTGGGTCAGTTCCGACTCGGGACGGTTGCGCATGAGCGCCGCCATCACCGCGTTGCGCCGCAGGAGCCCCATGTCCCGGGCCTTGTTGCCGAGGTCGTCGAGCTGGCGCGCCACCGTCAGGTCGCGCTTGACGATGGTGTTCATGTTCTCGCGCACGGCGCTGATCTGGTCGAGGGCGTAGAGGCCGAGCGCCAGGATCACCACCGTGATGGCGACGAAGCCGAGGAGGATGCGTTTTCCGATGGAGATCGACACAGGCTGGCTCAATGCTCCGCGAAACCGGCACGCCCCGGGCGGGCGGCGTCAGGACAGGTAGCGCCGGAGGAGGCGCGGCAGATCGACGACGACGAAGCCGGGGCCGTCACCGGCGCCGGCCTGCGCCGGGGCATAGCCCGAAACCGCCTCGGCGCCCAACCCGGCGGCGGCCGGGGCGAGGAGACCGGCGCCGGAGGCGGGACCGTCCGGGTCGGCGACCGCGACGGCGACGACGCCCTCCACCCGATCGACGGCGAGGGCCACCGTCGCCGCACCGCCGCGCAGGACCACGACGTGGCCGGCGCCGGACTGAACGGCATCGGCCCGTCCGAGGGCGCGGGCAAGCCCGAGGAGGCTCACCACCCGGCCCGACAGGGCGATGACGCCGAGGAGGGCGGCGGGTGCGCCCGGCACGGCGGTGACGGGGCGGGCGGCCAGCACCTGCGCCACCTGGGCCAGGGGCAGCCCGTAGCGATCCGCGCCGCAGGTGCAGACGAGGAACGGCCGCAGGGGCGCCTGGCGCTGGACGCCCCCGTCGCGGCCGGCCAAGGCGAGGGTTCGGGCGGCGCGCAGGGCCCGCCGGCGGACGGTTTCGGCGGCTCGGTTCATCGGGCGGGCTCCTCCACGGCGGAACGGGCCAAAGCCGCACTCTGCGCCAGTTCCCGCGGCCCGATCCCATCGGCTTCGGCGAGATGCGCCCCGGCCGGCAGGGTCTGGCCGAGGCGGATGGCGTTGTCGAGGAAGCGGCGGCCTTCCGCCGGTCGCGCCACGGCGATCAGGAGCAGGCCGAGCTGATAATGGGCCATGACGAAGCCGGGATCGAGGTAGAGGGCGCGGCGCAACGCGCCCTCGGCCTCCGCCTCGCGCCCCAGGGTCCGCGCCAGGAGGCCGTCGTAATAGTGCAGGGCCGCCTCCATCGGTGCGACACCGAGGGCCGCACGGGCCCGGCGCCACGCCTCGGCGGTCTCACCGGCGTCGCTCAGGGCGCGGATCTGCGCAAGATCGCCGGCCCCGACCGCATCGTCCCCCGGCGATCGGACCTCCGACGTCTCCGACCGCGACGTTTCGGCGAGCACGGACTCGCGCGGCCCGTCCGCGGCGATGGGGTCCGCGGCGCCGGGGCCGCCCGCTTCGGCGGGCCCTTCGCCGATCCACGGGTGGGCGGGCTCCCAAACGGCCGGGTCGGCGACCGGGACGGCCGGTTCCCCGGCACCGCCCGGACGGTACGCGACGGTGCCGGGCAGGTTCACCGCCTCCAGGGTGTGGGCGAAGGCCGGGTTGGGCTCGGCATGGCCGATGAGGAGCCAGCCGTCCGGCACCAGGCGCCGGCCGAGGCTCCGGACCATGCCGAGCACCACCTCCGCCTCGAAGTAGATCAGCACGTTGCGGCACAGGATGAGGTCGAACCCGTTGAGCTCGGGCGGCGCGGTGCCGTCGACGAGTTCCATCAGGTTGCGGCGTTCGAACCGCACCATCCGGCGATACTCCGGACGCAGGGTGTAGGTGCCCTCGCGGCCGGGGCCCGGCCGGATCGGGCCGGGGGCGAAGTAGCGCAGGCGCTCCTCGGGCGGCAGGGTCCGCAGGGCCCAGCGTCCGTAGAGCCCGGTCCGGGCGGTCGCCAGGGCCGCCGTGCTGATGTCGGTGCCGGTGATGGCGATGCGCCAATCGGGCAGGGCGGGCCCGAGGAGTTCGTGCAGCAGGATGGCGAGGGAGTAGGGCTCCGCCCCCGTCGAGCAGCCGGCACTCCAGATCGTCAGGCGGCGCTCGTGCGACCGGGCCGCGATCAGGCCGGGCAGGATCGTGCCGCGCAGGGCCGCGAACTGCTCGGCGTAGCGGAAGAAGAACGTCTCGCCGATGGTGATCTCGGCTTCCAGGGCCGCCCATTCGGCCGCCCCCCGGGTCCGGTCGTCGAGGAGTGCGGCATAGGCGGCGGCGCCCGGCAGGTCGTTCGCCTTGAAGCGCTTGCGCAGACGATCGAGCAGCAGGTCGTCCTTGTCGACGTAGTAGTGATGGCCGGTGCGCGCGATGATCCGCGCCTTGAGGGCGGGGAAGGCCGGATCGGTCTGTGAGTCGGGCCGGACGGGCCGCTTCATGCAGGGCAGGGCCCGAAGGCGGCCAGCCGCTCGGCGGCGGCGCGCGTGAAGCCGTCCAGCCGCTGCCGCTCCTCGACGGTGAGCAGGCGGGCGCGATCCAGCACGTGGACCAACCCGTCGCCACGGACGATCTCGGCCGCGACGCAACCGTTGAGGGTCCGGGCCTCGGACACGGGTCGGATCGCCGCATCAGGGACGACGACGAGGTCTTCGGCCCGGTCGACGAGGAACGCCGTGGTGGCCTCCGCGTCGAGGACGATGTGGCGATCGTCGTCGGTCTCGGCCCCCTCCCGTGCCGGCAGGCCGAGGAGCCGGGCGAGATCGACGACGGGCACCGGCACGCCGCCGAGGTTGAGGAACCCGACGAGGGGTCCGCCCGCCGCCGGGGGGGCATGCAGGTCCGGCAGGGGAAGCACCTCGCGCACGGACGTCCGCGCCAAGGCACAGGGAACGCCTGCGACATCGAGGAGGAGGAAGGCTGTGGTGCCGGACAGGATCTGATCCAACGATGGTCTGGGGATGAGCGGAGTGACCGTTGTCGCGCGGCCGGGCAAGCCTTTTCGGACACCCGTCCTCGCCGACACACGAGCCTCCAGACTAGGACAGAGCGGGACGGGCGGGCAAACCCCTCGCACCGGCGATCGCATGTTTCCCGAGAGGGTGGGCGAGGGAGTTCGGTGTTGGGTGAGAGATGTCGCCGACCTATCATCAACCAGGCGCCGGGTGGGCGCGCGTTCACGTCGAGGACCGGCCAGTCATGCAACGGATCGTCTCGCTCTCCGTCACCCTCGCTCTCTGTCTCGCCGCGGGTGCGGCCCTTGCGGGAACGCCGGGCGCGGACTGGCTGACACCCGCCCAGACCCGGCAGGCCCTGAAGGCGGCGGGCTATTCGGAGGTGACGAAGCTCGAAGCCGACGACGGCCATTGGGACGGGGAGGGCATCAAGGACGGCCGCCGGATGAAGTTCGACGCCGATCCCCGCACCGGGGCGATTCTGGGCGAAATTCCTGCCGAATAGCCCCGCCTCGACCTGAAGGCCTACCGTTGACCCGAGGGATCGTGTCGTCTACCACACCCGACACGATCTTCGATTCGCCGCGACGGCGGTCGAACTGGCAAACGGTTTTCCGATGCGTTTCATCCTCATCGTAACGAACGCGCCACCGACGGGGCGGCCCTGACAGCAGGGGTCGCGATCCGGATGGTGGCGCATGCAGGGTCCCTCGGGGCCCTTTTTTGTTGCCGCGAGACGAGACGAAACGGATTTCAGGACAGGGTTCGAGGAGCAGGACGATGGGCGGCGAGGTCATGACCGGGGCCGAAATGGTCATCCGGGCGTTTCAGGATCAGGGTGTCGATACGCTGTTCGGGTATCCCGGCGGCGCCGTGCTGCCGATCTACGATGCGCTTTACCACCAGGAGACCCTGAAGCACGTTCTCGTGCGTCACGAGCAGGGGGCGGTCCACGCCGCGGAGGGCTACGCCCGCTCGTCCGGCAAGGTCGGCTGCGTCCTCGTCACCTCGGGGCCCGGCGCCACCAACATCATCACCGGCCTGACTGACGCGCTGCTCGACTCGATCCCGCTGGTCTGCATCACCGGTCAGGTGCCGACGCACCTCATCGGCACCGACGCGTTCCAGGAATGCGACACCGTCGGCATCACGCGCCACTGCACGAAGCACAACTATCTCGTCAAATCCATCGCCGACCTGCCGCGCATCCTGCACGAGGCGTTCTACGTCGCCTCGCACGGGCGCCCGGGCCCCGTCGTCGTCGATCTGCCGAAAGACATCCAGTTCGCCAGCGGTCTCTACGAGCGCCCCACCCAGAACGGCCACAAGACCTACCGTCCCGCCTTCAAGGGCGACGCCGCGCAGATCCAGGCGGCCGTCGAGCTCATGGCGAATGCCCGCCGGCCGATCCTCTACACCGGCGGCGGCGTCATCAACGCGGGCCCGCACGCCTCGGCCCTGCTGCGCCAGCTCGCCGCCGAGACGGGCTTCCCCGTGACCTCGACCCTGATGGGTCTCGGCGCCTTCCCAGCCTCCGACGAGACGTTCCTCGGCATGCTCGGCATGCACGGGACCTACGAGGCCAACCTCGCCATGCACGAATGCGACGTGATGGTCTGCATCGGTGCGCGCTTCGACGACCGCATCACCGGGCGCCTCGACGCGTTCTCGCCGTTCTCGAAGAAGATCCACGTCGATATCGATGCGTCCTCGATCAACAAGGTCGTCAAGGTCGATGTCGGGATCGTCGGCGATTGCGGCTCGGTGCTGGAAGACATGCTCGCCGCCTGGAAGGCCCTGCCGACCCGGCCGGACCCGGAGCGCTTCGACGCCTGGATGGCCAAGATCCGCACGTGGAAGGCGCGCGACTGCCTCGCCTACTGGCCGTCGGGCACGATCATCAAGCCGCAATACGCCGTGCAGCGCCTCTACGAGGCGTGCAAGGACCGCGAGACCTACGTCACCACGGAGGTCGGACAGCACCAGATGTGGGCGGCGCAGTACTTCAAGTTCGAGGAGCCGAACCGCTGGATGACCTCCGGCGGCCTCGGCACCATGGGCTACGGCCTGCCCGCCGCCATCGGCACGCAGCTCGCCCATCCGGACGGGCTCGTCATCGACATCGCCGGCGAGGCCTCGATCCTGATGAACATCCAGGAGATGTCCACGGCGGTGCAGTACCGCCTGCCGGTCAAGATCTTCATCCTGAACAACGAGTACATGGGCATGGTGCGCCAGTGGCAGGAGCTGCTGCACGGCTCGCGCTACTCGCAGAGCTACTCCGAGAGCCTGCCGGACTTCGTCAAGCTCGCCGAGGCCTACGGCGCCAAGGGCATCCGCTGCGAGAAGCCCGGCGACCTCGACGCGGCGATCCAGGAGATGCTCGACTACGACGGGCCGGTGATCTTCGACTGCGTCGTCGACAAGAAGGAGAACTGCTTCCCGATGATCCCGTCGGGCAAGGCCCACAACGAGATGATCCTGTCGGACTACCTCGGCGAGACCGGAGCCGAGATCGGCGACATCATCTCGGAAGAGGGCAAGATGCTGGTCTGACCGGCGCCTCGCCGGGCGCCGCCCGTGCCTCGCTCCCTAGAGCCGTGCCCGATCCAGTTGGATCGGATCACGTCTCTAACGCCCTGTTCTGTCGTGCTCGCTTGCGACGAACCGGTATCCACTTCGTCGGAGAGCACTCTAGCGCGGGTCGCCCCGGCGGCGCGCGTTGGCCAACCGGCTGCGCCAGCCCGGCGCCGCCGGGCGCGGGGCATGCCGGTCGGGCCGGGGCGTGAAAGCGGCCCGCTCGGCCGGGGTGGCGGCCTCGCATTTCCGCAGCAGGGCGAAGAACTCGATCTCGCCGGCCTGCGTCGGGGTCACCTCCGCGAAGGCGAACGGCACCAGGCCGATGGCGATCGCCTCGCCGAGGGCGGAGACGAAACTGTCGGGGGTGAAGACACTGCAATGCACGTCGATCGTCGCCCCGGTCTCGTGGATGCGCCGGGCATGCTCCAGGCCGGCCTCCGGCCCGTGCCCCTCGAACGGGGGGAAGCGGGTCTCGCGCCCGGCCCAGACCGCACCGGCATCCACCTGCATCGCCCGGGAAAAGTGCTCGTAGACCTGGGCCGGGCTCGGACGGGTGGCGCGGGCCAGGTGCGCGCCGACGAGGTCGCCGGCGGTGGTGAGGCTGCGCCCACGGTCGAAGGTGAAGCGCATATCGGGCACGGCGAGGAACAGCAGGCCGCCCTCGCGCAGGGCGTCGGCACAGTCCCGAAGCCAGCCGATGGCGTCGGGCAGGTGCTCGATGACGTGCGAGGCGACGATGTAGTCCACGGGACCACGGGCCCCGAGGGCTTGGTGCAGGGTCTGATGTTCGAGGACGAGATCGACCTCGACCAGGGCCCCGCGCGCCCGCGGGCCCGCGGCGGCGTGACCGGCGTACTTGCGGGCGAGGCCTTCCGTCGAGAGATGGTCGGCGTAGAGGATGTCGCCGTCGCTGCGGCGCACGAGGGGCCGGTCGAGGGGGCCGAGTTCGACGCCGGTCCGGCCGTGGGGCCTCACGGCGGCGAGCGTGCGCTGGCGACTGTCCATGGGCGGCGCGGTATCATGACGCCTGGAACGGGTCCAGCTTGGAGCCGGGCGGGCGGACAATCGAAGAGTAGGAACTGGGGCAAGCCATGAACGCGATGAACACCCACTACCCCGATGCCGGCCGCGTCGAGCCCGTCAACCGGCACACCCTGGCCGTCATCGTCGACAACGAGCCCGGCGTGCTTGCCCGCATCTCGGGCATGTTCTCGGGCCGGGGCTACAACATCGAGAGCCTCACGGTGTCGGAGACCGAGGTGGCACGGCACATCTCGCGCATCACCATCGTCACCACCGGCACCGACGCGGTGATCCAGCAGATCAAGGCGCAGCTCGACCGGCTCGTGCCCGTCCACCGCGTGGTCGACCTGACGCTGCAGGGTCTGTCCCTCGAGCGCGAACTCTGCCTCGTGAAGGTGGCGGGCACCGGCGAGCACCGCACGGAATCCCTGACGCTCGCCGCCGCCTTCGGCGCCAAGACCCTGGACGCGACCCTGAATTCCTTCGTGTTCGAGGTCACGGGCACCACGGAGGAGATCGACCGCTTCATCGGCCTGATGACGGTGATCGGCCTGGTGGAAATTTCCCGGACCGGCATCGCCGCCATGGGGCGGGGTTCGGAGGCGATGTGAGGCTTTTTTCTCAACGGTGGTAAGGTGCCGGAGACGTGCCGGGAATGATGTGATGAGGGCAAGACTGAAGCGGAGCGGGGATGACTTCGTCCTCTCGGTAACCCGAGAGGACGTGCGGAAGCTCGGTCTCGTCGAGGGCCAGGAAGTGGAGATCGATCCGGTGCCCGCACCCCTCGCACCTCCGCCCGCCCGCCGCCACGTCAACGGGTTCCCCGTGTTCACGATGGCCGAGATGGCTGCGGAGATGAGACGACTCGGACCGGATTTCGAGCCTCCGACCGTCGATTGGGGGCCGGATGTCGGTTCCGAGATCATCGACGATGACGATCCCCGCTGATCGTCCGTACGAGCCGGGCGACCTGATCCTCGTCGATCTCGACCCCGTCCTCGGAACCGAGCAACGCGGCAAGCGGCCTGTCCTCGTCATCTCGACTCCTGAAATGAACACGCTGACCCGGCGGATCATCATCTGCCCGGTCACCCGAAATCGAGATCCCTGGCCGACCAAGATCTTTCTGCCGGAGGGTTTGGGGGTCGACGGCGCAATCCTCGCCGATCAGGTGCGCTCGATCGATCGCAGGGCGCGCATCCTCCGCCCACTCGGGACAGTCCCCGATCCCATACTCGCGGAAGTCCGCGCGAAGGTGGCAGCATTGATCGGCTTGCAATTCGGCCCTGCGACCGAAGAAGGCTCAGCACCATGACCACCCTCTACTACGCCCCCGGCGCCTGCTCGCTCGCCGCCCACATCGCCCTGGAGGAGACCGGCGCGCCGTTCGAGACCGTGCGGCTCGACCTCGCCAGGGGGGACCAGCGTGCGCCCGAATACCTCGCCGTCAACGAGCGCGGGCGCGTGCCGGCCCAGGTGGAGGACGGCTGGGTCCTCACGGAGAACACCGCGATCCTGCGCCACATCGCCCGCATCCATCCGCAGGCCGGGCTGTGGCCGGAGGCACCGCGCGATCAGGCGCGGGCCGACGAGTGGCTCGCCTGGATGGCGACGAACCATCACATCGCCTACGCGCATGTCCGGCGGGCCGAGCGCTACACCACGGACGAGGACGCCTATCCGGCGATCCAGGCCAAGGGGGCGGATACCTGCGGCGACCTGTTCACGATGACGGACGTGCGGCTCGCCGACGGCGGCTGGGCCCTGGGCGAGCGCTACAGCGTCGTCGATCCCTACCTGCTGCTGTTCTGGACCTGGGGGCGCGGCCCGGCGCTCGGGTTCGACATGGCCGAGCGCTTTCCCCACTGGACGGCCCACGCACGGGCCATGGCGCAGCGCCCGGCGGTGCAGGCCGTCTTCGCCCGCGAGGGTCTTCGACTCCCTGCGTGAAGGCCATGCGACGATTCCCCTTTCGTCAAGGGATGCGTCTCGCTAAAAGCCGGGCGATCGCACGGCCGCGCGGATGCTGTTTCAGATGAGGGCGCCGGAGCGCACTCATGCTCAATCGAGAGAAAAGAGAAGGTACCGCCATGCGGGTCTATTACGATCGTGACGCCGACCTCAACCTGATCAAGGGCAAGAAGGTCGTCATCGTCGGCTACGGCAGCCAGGGCCATGCCCACGCGCTGAATCTCCGCGATTCCGGCGTGCAGGGCATCGTCATCGCGCTCCGCGAGGGTTCGGCCACCGCCAAGAAGGCGGAGCACGAGGGCTTCACGGTCATGAACGTGGCCGATGCCGCCAAGCAGGCCGACGTTGTCATGATGCTCACCCCCGACGAGCTGCAGGGCGACATCTACAAGGAGTCGCTCGAGGGCAACATGAAGCAGGGCGCCGCCCTCCTGTTCGCCCACGGCCTCAACGTGCACTTCAACCTCATCGAGCCGAGAGCGGACCTCGACGTGCTCATGGTCGCCCCGAAGGGCCCCGGCCACACCGTGCGCGGCGAGTACCTCAAGGGCGGCGGCGTGCCGACCCTCATCGCCATCGCGCAGGACGCGTCCGGCAACGCCCACGACCTCGGCCTGTCCTACGCCTCGGCGAACGGTGGCGGCCGCGCCGGCATCATCGAGACCACCTTCAAGGAAGAGTGCGAGACGGATCTGTTCGGTGAGCAGGCCGTGCTCTGCGGCGGCCTCGTCGAGCTCATCAAGGCCGGATTCGAGACCCTCGTCGAGGGCGGCTACGCCCCCGAGATGGCGTATTTCGAGTGCCTCCACGAGGTGAAGCTCATCGTCGACCTCATCTACGAGGGCGGCATCGCCAACATGAACTACTCGATCTCGAACACCGCCGAGTACGGCGAGTACGTCACCGGCCCGCGCATCGTGACCGCCGAGACCAAGGCCGAGATGAAGCGCGTCCTCGACGACATCCAGTCGGGCAAGTTCACCCGCGACTGGATGCTGGAGAACAAGGTCGGCCAGACCTCGTTCAAGGCCACCCGCGCCAAGCTCGCCCGTCACCCCATCGAGGAGGTCGGCGCCAAGCTGCGCGGCATGATGCCGTGGATCTCCGAGAAGGCCCTGGTCGACAAGTCCAAGAACTGATTTTTGGGATGGTGCAGCCGTGCTTTGCTCGGCTGCCCGTCAGGACTGGAGCCGGTGTCGCGAAAGCGGCGCCGGCTTTTTCGTGAGCGCATACCCCCCTCTGCGGGGGAGGGTGGTCGCGGAGCGACCGGGAGAGGGGGCGACCTCTCCGGACACCGCGCTCCCCTCATCCAACCCGCTTCGCGGGCCACCTTCTCCCGCGGAGGGGAGAAGGACGCGCCCAGCTGTTGTGATCTTCATGAAATCCAGCGATGATTTTCGCCAACGGCCGCCCGCCTGAGAGCAGCCGAAACCCGGAGGACAAACATGGCATCGCTCTACTACGACGCGCATCGCGCGCTTCAGGAAGAGTACAAGACCGTCAAGCTCGCCGAGCGCCTCGATACCGGCTGGGTCCATGACGAGGTCGGCCCCGACGAAGCGGCCTTCATCGGCAGCCGCGACATGTTCTTCCTCTCCACCGTCGATCCCGACGGCATGCCCACCGTGTCCTACAAGGGCGGCAGCCCCGGCTTCGTGAAGGTGCTCGACGCGAACACCCTCGTGTTCCCGGGCCTCGACGGCAACGGCATGTGGTACTCCATGGGCAACATCGAGGGACAGGCCAAGGTCGGCCTGCTGTTCATCGACTTCGAGACCCCGCACCGGGTCCGCGTCCAGGGCCATGCCCGGATGCTGCGCGACGATCCCCTGATGGCCGAGTACACGGAGGCCAAGTACCTCGTGCGGATCGAGGTGACGAAGGCCTGGGTCAACTGCCCGCGCTACATCCACAAGTACCAGAAGGTGTCCCAGAACCGGTACGTGCCGACCCCCGACAAGGAGACTCCCCTGGCCCTGTGGAAGCGCCTCGACATGGTCGGCGACGTGATCTCGGACGAGGACAAGGCCCGCGTCGCCAAGGAAGGCCAGCTCGCCCTGCCCGAATACGAGGCCCGGGTGGCGCGCGGCGAGAGCTGAGCGAAGCCCAAATCCCCCATCCCGAAGGGATTGGACGGATTTGGGTTGAGGCATCGTCGCGGAATCGTCACCCGTGGCGATGCCCGGGTCTTGTGGGAGCCCGTCCATGGTCTAGCTTCGCCCCGATGCCGCCGGGTGTCGGGGAGAAGCGCCCATGACGATCGAGACCGTGGACGCCGCCGGGAGCCGGAGGGGCGCCGACCTGGTGCTGGACGTGCTGCGCTCGGAGGGCGTGCGCTACATCTTCGGCAATCCCGGCACCACCGAATTGCCGCTGATCGACGCGCTCACCGAAGTCCAGGACATCGGTTACATCCTCGCCCTGCAGGAGGCGACCGCGGTGGCCATGGCCGACGGCTACGCGCAGGGCGCGCGCAGGGCCGCCTTCCTGAACCTGCACACGGCCGGCGGCCTCGGCCACGGCATGGGCGCCCTCTGGAACTCGCAGGTCAGCGGCACGCCGCTGGTGGTCACCGCCGGGCAGCAGGACCTGCGCCACGCGCTCTCCGATCCGCTGTTGATGGGCGACCTCGTCGCCATCGCCGATCCGGTGGTGAAGTGGGCCCGTGAAGTCACCAGCCCGGACCAGATCCCGGTGCTCCTGCGCCGCGCCTTCCACGATTGCGGGGCCGCCCCGTCCGGCCCGGTCTTCCTCTCCCTGCCGATGGACGTGATGGAGGCGATGACCCAGGTGCCGGCGGGCGAGACATCGACCATCGACCAGCGGGCGGTGGCGGGTTCCCTCGACCGGCTGGCGAGCGAACTCGCCGCCATCGCGCCCGGCCGCCTCGCACTCATCGCCGGAGACGAGATCGACGCCTCGGACGCCTCCGCCCAGATGGTGGCTCTGGCCGATCTGCTGGCGGCACCGGTCTACGGCTCGTCCTGGCCGGCCCACATCCCGTTCCCCACCGCCCACCCGCTCTGGGCCGGCAACCTGCCGACCCGGGCCGATGCCATCGCCGACATCCTCGGGCGCTACGACGCGGTGTTCGCCCTCGGGGGCAAGTCGCTGATCACGGTGCTCTATTCGGAGGTTTCGGCGGTGCCGTCCGGGACACGGGTGTTCCAGCTCTCCGCGGACGTGCGCGACCTCGGCCGCACCTACGCCACGAGCCTGTCGACGGTGGGCGACATCCAGGCCTCCCTGAACGCGCTGCTGCCGCTGCTGGCCCCGCGTGTGGCCGACCGCGCCGATGCCTTCGCGGGCCTGCGCGCGGCAGCCGCGGCGGCACGGGTCGAACGACGGGGCAAGCTCGCCGCCGCGGCCGACGCCGCGTTCGAGGACCCGGTGATCGCCCCCCTGGTCGCTGCCCGCGAGGTGGCCCGGGCCGTGGGCGCCGAGACCGCGATCATCGACGAGGCGCCCGCGACGCTCACCCACCTGCGCACCTTCCTCGACAGTCCGTCCGCCCACCAATACGCCGCCATGCGCGGCGGCGTACTCGGCTGGGGCATGCCCGCCGCGGTCGGTTTCTCCCTCGGCATCGACCGGGCGCCCGTGGTCTGCGTCGTGGGCGACGGGGCGGCCATGTACTCGCCCCAGGCCCTGTGGACCGCCGCGCACGAGAAGCTGCCGGTCACCTTCGTGGTGATCAACAACGCCGAGTACAACATCCTCAAGACCTTCATGAAGAGCCAGTCGCACTATGCCTCGGTGCGCGCCAACCGCTTCATCGCCATGGATCTCACCGACCCGCGCGTCGACTTCCCGGCGCTTGCCGCCTCCATGGGGGTGCCGGCGCGGCGGGTGACGCGGGCCGCCGACATCGCCCCGGCGATCGAGGCCGGGATTCGCTCGGGCGGCGCCAACCTCGTGGAGGTGGTGGTCCGGGCGACCTGACCGGTCCCGCCCCGCCCATCGCCGGGGACGGCCCGTCGGGGCCGAGATCCCCGAGCCGCCCGTATCCTCACCGGACGGCGTGCAGGCGCGGCCCGCGCCGGACGAAGCCGACGATGTCCTTGACCGCGTCCAGGGTCGGGGCCGCGATGGCCTCGGCCCGTTCGGCGCCGTCGGCCAGCACGGCGTCGATCTCGGCTGGGTCGGAGACGAGACGCTTCATCTCGGCGCCGAGGGGCGCCAGGGTCTCGACGGCGAGTTCCACCAGCGCCCCCTTGAACTGGGAGAACTGCGCGCCGCCGTAATCGCGCAGCACGTCCTCGCGGGTCACGTCCTTCAGGGCCGCGAAGATGCCCACGAGGTTGTCGGCCTCCGGGCGCCCGGCGAGGCCCGCCACCTCGGAGGGGAGGGCGTCCGGGTCGGTCTTGGCCTTGCGCACCTTGGCCGCGATGGCATCGGCATCGTCCGTGAGGTTGATGCGCGAATTGTCCGACGCGTCCGACTTCGACATCTTCTTGGTGCCGTCGCGCAGCGACATCACCCGCGCGGCCGGGCCGCCGATGAGCGGTTCGGTGACCGGGAAGAACCCTTCGCCCGCATCGTGGCCGTGGGCCGAGATCGACTCCGAAAAGTCGTTGTTGAACTTCTGCGCGATGTCGCGGGTGAGTTCGAGGTGCTGCTTCTGGTCCTCGCCCACGGGCACGTGGGTGGCGCGGTAGGCCAGGATGTCGGCGGCCATGAGCACCGGATAGGCGTAGAGCCCGATGGAGGCGTTCTCGCGGTCCTTGCCGGCCTTGTCCTTGAACTGGGTCATGCGGTTGAGCCAGCCGAGGCGGGCGACGCAGTTGAAGATCCAGGCAAGTTCGGCGTGCTGCGGCACCTGGGACTGGTTGAAGACGATGCTGCGCTTCGGGTCGATGCCGGCGGCCAGGAACGCGGCGGTGACTTCGCGGATCTGGCCCTTGAGGGCCGCAGGGTCCTGCCACAGGGTGATCGCGTGCATGTCGACGACGCAGTAGAGGCACTGCGCGTCGCGCGCCTGCATTTCCACGAAGCGCTTGATGGCGCCGAGATAGTTGCCGAGGTGCAGGTTGCCCGTGGGCTGGACGCCCGAGAACACCAGTTCCTTGAACGCGGTCATCGCGCGTGGTCCTTCATCGCCCGCCTAGCTGAGAGTCAGTCTTCGCGGCGCAAGGCGCGGTTTCTGGACGCCGCGCCGGGGCCGGTCAAGCGGCCGAGCTTCTGTCCTGCCGCGCTTGGCCCATCGGGCACAGGTCGAGGAGGACGCAAGAGCCGCAGGCCGGGCCGCGATGATGGCAGACGGCCTGCCCGTGCAGCATCAGGATCTCGTGGTTGTCGTAGAGGTCCTGCGCGCTCCAGTCGGCGGGCAGCTGCGCCCGCAGGATCGGATGCGACGGGCCGACATCCACCTTCGGCCCGATCAGGCCCGTGCGCTGGGCGACGCGGTGATGGTGGCTGTCCACGGGCAGGGCGGGCATCCGCAGGACGCTGAACGACAGCACGGCCGCACTGGTCTTCGGCCCGACGCCGGGGATCGCCTCGAGCCAGGCGCGGGCCGCGTCGACGTCCATGTGCTTCAGGAAGTCGAGGGACAGGGCACCCTGCCGCTCGGCCACGGCCCGCAGGATGGCCTGGATGCGCGGGGCCTTGAGTTCCGGCCACGTCACCCCGGCGATGGCCGCCTCGACCTCGGACACGGGGGCGGCCAGCATGGCGGCCCAATCGGGATAGCGCGCCCGCAGGGCCTTGAAGGCCCGGCCCGAATCGGCGTTGCGGGTCCGGTGGGAGAGCAGCGACGAGACGAGTTCGCTCAGCGGGTCGAGGCTGTGGAAGTACGGGATCGGACACCCGTAGACCGGGCACAGGCGGCGGTGGATCTCCAGGGCCTTCTCGTCCAGCCCCGGATCGGCCGGGAGAGCGGCGGAGCGACGCCGCGAGGGGCGGGGGCCGGCGAGGTCGTGTCCGGATGCGATGGTCATGAGCCAGGAATCGCCGAAGATTCGCACCGGTTCCTGCCTGTGACGAAAGCTCCGGGTTTGTCAGGCCGCGGCTTGCGCGGCCCGCGGCCGCATGTAACCTTGGTCCCGTCAGCAATGGCGATACGGGAGAGCCCAGGTCGAGTCGCTTCGCACGCGAAGCCTTTCGATCATGGCGCCGACGGAGCAACCACCCCCGGAAACTCTCAGGCACAATCACCGTATCGTTTCGACAATCTGGAGAGAGGCGCCTGACGGCGTCCACCGAAGGAGAAATCCCGTGAGCGCCTCGGCGCACGGGAGAAGCTCTCAGGTAACCGCGACAGATGGGGGCAGCCGGACACTCAGCCGAGGGTCCGGGTCCGTTCTGTCGTGGGATGATCCGATGCCGTTCGACGCCCTTCGCACACCGCTCCACGCCCTGCACCTGCGCCTCGGCGCCCGGATGGTGCCGTTCGCCGGCTATGCCATGCCGGTGCAGTACCCGGCGGGGCTGCTCAAGGAGCACCTGCACACGCGAGCCCGAGCCGGGCTGTTCGACGTGTCGCATATGGGCCAGATCCAGCTCGTCCCCCGGTCGGGCAGCCTTGCGGACGTCGCCCGCGTCCTGGAGACCCTCCTGCCCATCGACGTGCTCGGGCTCCAGCCCGGCCGCCAGCGCTACGGCCTCCTCCTCGATGGGGCCGGCGGCATCCGCGACGACCTGATGGTCGCCCAGTGCGGCGACAGCCTCCTCCTCGTCGTCAACGCCGCCAACAAGGCCGCCGACGAGGCGTACCTGCGGGCGCATCTCACCGGCATCTGCGAAATCGCGGTGCTGCCCCGCGCCCTCCTCGCCCTGCAGGGGCCGGGGGCGGAGGCCGCCCTGGCGCGCCTCGCCCCCGAGGTCGCCGCCATGCGCTTCATGGACGTGCGGGCCGTCCGTCTCGCCGGCACCTCCGTCCTCGTTGCCCGCTCCGGCTACACCGGCGAGGACGGCTTCGAGATCTCCGTGCCCGAGGACTACGCCGAAGCCCTGGCCGAAGCCCTGCTCGCCGACGCGACCGTCGAGCCCATCGGTCTCGGCGCCCGCGATTCGCTGCGCCTGGAAGCCGGCCTGTGCCTGCACGGGGCGGACATCGACACCGGCACCGACCCCGTCGAGGCCGGGCTGTCCTGGGCAATCCCTCCCGTGCGCCGCCGGGGTGGCGCACGGGAGGGCGGATTTCCGGGCGCGGACCATATCCTCGATGCCATCGCCACGGGCCCGTCCCGCACGCGCGTCGGCCTGCGCACCGAGGGCGCCGCCCCCGTCCGCGCCGGTGCCCCCCTGTTCGCCGAAGAGGCGGCGGGCGAGGCCATCGGCCGGGTCACCTCGGGTGGGTTCGGGCCGAGCCTGCAGGCGCCCGTCGCCATGGGCTACCTGCCCGTGGCGCTCGCCCGGCCCGGCACCCGCGTCTTCGCCGAGGTGCGCGGCCGGCGCCTGCCCATGGTGGTGAACGGCCTGCCCTTCGTGCCGTCCGGCTTCAAGCGCGCCTGAACCACGGCGCCGTCCCGGATTCCGACCTTCCCGACCTGACCCACAGGAGCGACCCATGCTGCGATTCACCGACGAGCACGAATGGCTGGCCCGCGAGGGCGACGTCGCCACGGTGGGCATCACCACCCATGCGGCCGAGCAGCTCGGCGACCTCGTCTTCATCGAACTGCCGAAGGTCGGCGCCCGCCTCGTGAAGGGCGAGGCGGCGGCCGTGGTGGAATCGGTGAAGGCCGCCTCCGACGTCTACGCGCCGGTCTCGGGCGAGGTCACGGAGGTCAACGACGCGGCTTTGGCCGATCCGGCCAGCGTCGGCAGCGACCCGCAGGGCGCCGGCTGGCTCTACCGCATCCGCCTCGACGACCCGTCCGCCCTCGACGGCCTCATGGACGAGGCCGCCTACGCCGCCTTCCCGAAGTAGGGCGGAGCAGAACCCTCCCCCCTCCGCGGGGGAGGGTGGACCGCGAATGCGGGCCGGGAGAGGGGAGCACCGCCCTTTCCGGAAAGGTCCGCGCGACCCCTCTCCCGCCTGCTCCGCAGGCACCCTCTCCCGCAGAGGGGAGAGGGTTGAGGGCGCGAACGCCACTCACACCTTGAGGTCCAGCCATGAACAGCGACCGCTACGACCTCTACGACTTCGCCAACCGCCGCCATATCGGCCCCACGGCGCACGAGATCGAGGCCATGCTGGCGGTGGTGGGCGCCGACACCCTGCACGGCCTCATGGACGAGACCCTGCCGGCCAGCATCCGCCAAACCGAGCGCCTCGATTTCGGGGTGTCGATGACCGAGCGCCGGGTGCTGGAGCACATGCGCGGCATCGCCGACAAGAACCGGCTCCTCGTCTCCCTCATCGGCCAGGGCTACCACGGCACGACGATGCCGCCGGTGATCCAGCGCAACATCTTCGAGAACCCGGCCTGGTACACGGCCTACTCGCCCTACCAGCCCGAGATCAGCCAGGGTCGGCTCGAGGCGCTGCTGAACTTCCAGACCCTGGTCTGCGACCTCACCGGCCTCGACATCGCCAACGCCTCGCTCCTGGACGAAGCCACGGCGGCCGCGGAAGCCATGGGCATGGCCGCCCGCATCGCCACCAACGGCAGAACCGCGTTCTTCGTCGATGCCGAATGCCTGCCCCAGACCATCGCGGTGCTGAAGACCCGCGCCGCGCCGCTGGGCTGGCGCATCGTCGTCGGCGATCCCGTCCGCGACCTCGACCCGTCGGCGGTGTTCGGCGCGGTCTTCCAGTATCCCGGCGTCTGCGGCGCCATCCACGATTTTTCGGAGATCATCACGCGCCTGCGCGCGGCCGGCGCCGTGGCGGTGATGGCGGCCGATCCCCTCGCGCTCACGCTCCTGAAGCCCCCCGGCGAGATGGGCGCCGACATCGCGGTGGGCTCGATGCAGCGCTACGGCGTGCCCATGGGCTATGGCGGCCCGCACGCCGCCTACCTCGCCACCCGCGACGCCCACAAGCGCACCCTGCCGGGCCGCCTCGTCGGCGTCTCGGTGGATGCCCGCGGCAACCGCGCCTATCGGCTGGCCCTCCAGACCCGCGAGCAGCACATCCGCCGCGAGAAGGCGACCTCGAACATCTGCACCGCCCAGGTGCTGCTCGCGGTCATCGCCGGCATGTACGCCGTGTTCCACGGCCCCCGCGGCCTCAAGGCCATCGCCGCCCGGGTCCACCGCGACGCCGTGCGGGTGGCGCAGGGCCTGGAAAGCCTCGGCTTCGCGATGGAATCCGCGACGTTCTTCGACACGGTCACGGTCAAGGTCGGCGCGTTCCAGGGCCTGATCCTGACGAATGCCGTCGCCAACGGGATCAACCTGCGGAAAGTGGGCACCGACCGCATCGGCATCACCGTCGACGAGCGCACCCGGCCCGACATCGTCCAGGCCGTGTGGCGCGCCTTCGGCGGCGACCACCTCGCCTACGACGAGGCTTGGCCCGCCCCGCGCCTGCCGGAGGGGGCCTTGCGCACCTCCGAATACCTCACCCACCCGATCTTCCACATGAACCGGGCCGAGAGCGAGATGACGCGCTACATGCGCCGGCTCAGCGACCGGGACTTGGCCCTGGACCGGGCGATGATCCCGCTCGGCTCCTGCACGATGAAGCTCAACGCCACCGCCGAGATGCTGCCGATCTCCTGGCCGGAGTTTTCCGAGATCCACCCCTTCGTGCCGGCGGATCAGGCCGCCGGCTATCACGAACTCCTGGCGGATTTCTCCGAAAAACTCTGCGCCATCACCGGATACGACGCGATCTCGATGCAGCCGAATTCCGGCGCGCAGGGGGAATATGCGGGGCTGCTCGCCATCCGCGCCTACCACCTGTCGCGGGGCGACGGGCACCGCACCGTGTGCCTGATCCCGTCCTCGGCCCACGGTACCAACCCGGCCTCGGCGCAGATGTGCGGCATGAGCGTCGTGGTGGTGGGGGCGGACGCCAACGGCAACATCGACGTCGAGAATTTTCGCCGCAAAGCCGAGCTGCATTCCGAAAAACTCGCGGCCTGCATGATCACCTATCCGTCGACCCACGGGGTGTTCGAGGCGCGGGTGCGCGAACTCTGCGCCATCGTGCATTTCCACGGGGGCCAAGTGTACCTCGACGGGGCCAACCTCAACGCCATGGTGGGCCTCGCGCGGCCGGGCGACATCGGCGCCGATGTCAGCCATCTCAACCTGCACAAGACCTTCTGCATTCCGCATGGCGGCGGCGGCCCCGGCATGGGTCCCATCGGCGTGAAGGCGCACCTCGTCCCGTTCCTGCCCTCCGATCCGCGGACGGCTGAGGAGGGGGCGGTCTCGGCCGCCCCCTACGGCTCGGCCTCGATCCTGCCGATCTCGTGGAGCTACTGCCTGCTCATGGGCGGGCGCGGCCTGACGCAGGCGACCCGCGTCGCCATCCTCAACGCCAACTACATCGCCGCTCGCCTCGCACCGGCCTACCCGGTGCTGTATTCCGGCGCGCACGGCCGGGTGGCGCACGAATGCATCATCGACCTGCGCCCGTTCCAGAAGAGCGCCGGCATCACCGTCGAGGACGTCGCCAAGCGCCTCATCGATTGCGGCTTCCACCCGCCGACCATGAGCTGGCCCGTGGCCGGGACCCTGATGATCGAGCCGACGGAATCCGAGACGAAGGGCGAGATCGACCGCTTCTGCGACGCCATGCTGGCGATCCGCGACGAGATCCGCGCCATCGAGGAGGGGCGGATGGACCGGGCCGACAACCCGCTCAAGCACGCGCCCCACACGGTGCGGGACCTCATCGGCCCGTGGGAGCGGCCCTATTCCCGCGAAGCCGCGTGCTTTCCCGCTGGCAGCCTCGGGATGGACAAGTACTGGCCGCCGATCAACCGGGTCGACAACGCCTACGGCGACCGCAACCTCGTCTGCGCGTGCCCGCCGCTGGATGCCTACGGCGAGGCGGCCGAGTAGGACCGCCCCAAGGGCTCCCGCTCCTTCGGGGTGGGAGCCCTTGGAATACGAAGGGGCGGGACCGGGTCTGCGGGTTCGTCGGTGAACCGATGGTGCAGTCCATGCGGAGCGCGATTGCCACCACCAATGAGCGGCCTTATCGTCCGCTTCAGGCCGATGCTGCCTGCCGCTCGCCCCCGCTAGGGGATGGTGAAAGCGTCGTTCCACGTCTTCCCGCATTGCACTCCTTCCCGAGGGCGAATGCGTCAGCAACGCGAGCCCTGACGACGATTTGCCCAGGTCGAAGGAAGGCTATGCGTTCTCATCACCCTGAGCCGAAAATCATGGCCAAAGCCCTGCGTGCAGCGCTGCAGGAGCACCAGGTCGCCATCACCCATGCGGCGGCGCTCGAAATCGTCGCAGCCCAGCACGGCTTTGCAAACTGGAATGTCTTCGCCGCCGAAGGCCGTGCGACCGTCGAGGAAGGCATCCGTTTCAGCCAAACCTGCCCGATCATGCGGATCTTCGATGAAGGCGTCGCCAGGGCGTTCTATCTCGACTTCCTCGGTTTTCACCTGGATTGGGAGCATCGCTACGGCGAAAACTTTCCGCTCTATGCCCAAGTCTCGCGGGCCGGGCTGATCCTGCATCTCAGCGGCCATCATGGAGATGCGACGCCGGGATCGTCGGCGTTCGTGCGGATGCAGGGAGTCGAAGCCTATCAGCGGGAACTGACGGGGAAGGACTACAAGCACAATAAGCCGGGCTTGAAAGACGAGCCCCACGGCCTCGTAATGACCGTGACCGATCCGTTCAACAACCGCATCCACTTTTGCCAGGATAAGCCGCCGGCTTGAACCAGTTGGAGCGGACGTCGTCTACGCTTTCTGCTCCAGCCATAACGGACCGAGGGCGCCGGCACCGCACGCCGGAATCCGTTGCGGAGGAACGGCCATGTCCGAAACGCACTACACGATTCTCGCCAGCCCCATCGGTCCCCTCGTCCTCGCGGGTACGGATGAGCGGCTGGCCCGCATCGGCTTTCCCACCGGCAAGGGCGCGATGACACCTGGGGTGGACTGGCACCGGGACGATGCGGCTTTCGCCGAGGCGCGGGCGCAGTTCGCCGCCTATTTCGACGGACGCCTCACCCGGTTCGACCTCGCCCTCGCGCCGCGCGGCACGCCGTTCCAGCGGGCGGTCTGGTCGGAACTCACCCGCATTCCGCCGGGTGAGACCATCTCCTACGGCGAACTCGCCCGCCGGATCGGGCGCCCGTCGGCGAGCCGCGCCGTGGGCGCGGCCAACGGCGCCAATCCGCTCCCCATCGTCGTCCCCTGCCACCGGGTGATCGGCGCCGGCGGCGCGCTCACGGGTTTTGCCGGCGGCGTCGAGACCAAGCGCTTCCTGCTGGCCTTGGAAGGCGGCCCGGCCGTGCCGGGACCGGGGCAGCTCAGTCTGCTGTGACAGATCGTGACTGCGGCAGCCGGTCGATGATCGATGACGCCCCCGTCCAGCGCGTTCAGGTTCTCCCCTAAAGACCGAGCTCGGAATGTGATCCGAGGCGCACGAGTTGAAGTGTCGTCTTATCGACCAGCCGATAGATCAGAACGAGATCCGGTTTGACGTGACAATCGCGGTGATCCTTCCAGTTTCCTGTCAGGGCGTGGTCGCGCAGTTTCGGCGCGAGGGCGCGATCGTTCACGAGATCCTCCAGGATGATGATCAGATCGGCCCGGAGCGTCGCTTGATGCCGGCCGCGCTGCTCCCGTTTGAAGTCGCGCTTGAACTGCGTCGTCCGTTCAATCGTCCGCAGCGAGATCGGCCATCAGCGCCGTGACGCCCGAAAAGCGCGTGAGTTTGCCTTCGCGGGCCTCGCGCATGGCCGCGACGGTCGTCTCGTTCGGCACCAGGGGCTCGAACGGGAGGGCCTTCTCGCGGGCGACACGGGTGAGCATCATCCGGATCGCATCGGATGGCGTCAGGCCGATGGCCGCGAGAACGACGGTGGCCTCCTCCTTCGTCGCGGCGTCGATCCGAGCCTGAATCAGCTTGTTGGCGGCCATGGTGGTTTTCCCGTCTGCACGACACTGTAATGCAGACCAGGACATTTCGCGAGGGGGTCATGGCGGAGACGAACACGCGTTTGGGACGCCTCGGCCAGGATGCCGTGCGGCTCCTGCGTCCGCTCTGGCCGCTGGTCGCGGTCTCCTCGGCCATCGGCGCGGCGAGCGGGCTGGCGACGGCGGCGGTCCTGGCCAAGGTCAACACGGCGATCCACGCCGAGGGCGGCCTGCCGGAGAACTTTTTGCCGATCTTCCTCGGCCTCGTCGTCCTCGGCGTCGGCGGGTCCCTCGTCTCCGGCCTCGGCAGCAGCCTGGCCGGCGGGCGCATCAACGCGACCCTGAACCGGGATCTGGCGGACCTGATCCTGACCGCGCCGCTCTCCCGCATCGAACGGCTCGGCCGCCACCGCGTCCTCGCCTCCCTGAACGAGGACGCCGGCACCCTCTCGCGGGTCATCGGGCTCCTGTCGGGCCTGATCATCCAGATCGGCGTGCTGACCGGCTGCCTCGCCTACCTGCTCACCCTCTCACCGCCCCTGTTCGCGATCACCGCCATCGGCTTCGGCCTCGGCAGCTACGGCGAGGCCGTCCTGCGCCGCCGGGCGATGGTCCATTTCCGGACACGCCGGACCCTCGTGGAGACACAGCAGAAGCACTACCAGACCCTCACCGAGGGCTGCCGGGAACTGCGCCTCAACAAGGTGCGCCGCCTGCGGGTGCGCAACGAGGCCCTGGCCGGCTGCATCGAGAGCCTGCGGCGCAACGCCTGGACGACGCAGACGCTGTTCGAGTTCTCCTACCTGATCAAGAAGCTCGCCCTGTTCGCCACCATCGCGGCGATCATCGCCTACAAGGCCCTCGTCGGGATCGACAACACCGTCCTGTCGGGCTTCGTGCTGGTGCTGCTCTACGTGGAGACGCCGGTCAGCTACATCCTCGCCTGCCTGCCCGAGATCGGCCGGGCGCAGGTCGCCTACGGGCGCATCGCCGAATTCTCGGCCGATCGCGACGCCGCCGAGCCCGATCTCCTGACCCCGGCCATCCCGCCCGCATCCACCGCCATCGACACCATCGAGCTGCGTGGCGTCAGCCACACCTTCCCGTCCGTGGACGGCGGGCCGGCCTTCACCCTCGGCCCCGTCGACCTGACCCTCCGGCGGGGCGAGATCCTGTTCATCGTCGGCGAGAACGGCTCGGGCAAGACCACCCTGATCAAGCTGATCCTCGGCCTCTACCCGCCGCAGACGGGCACGCTCCTCCTCGACGGCGTGCCGGTGACGGGGGAGACCCGCGACGCCTATCGCCAGCACTTCTCGGCGGTGTTCTTCGACTACACCCTGTTCGACGACTTGGTGATGCCCGCCGGCCTGGGCGCACGGGCGGGGGACGCCTACCTCGAAAAACTCGACCTCGCCCACAAGGTCGCGATCCGGGACGGGGCGTTCTCGACCACGGATCTGTCGACGGGGCAGCGCAAGCGCCTCGCCCTGATCCAGGCCTCTCTGGAAGGACGCCCGGTCCTCGTCCTCGACGAGTGGGCCGCCGAGCAGGACCCGACCTTCCGGCGCCTGTTCTACGCGGACCTGCTGCCGGCCCTGAAGCGCGAGGGCCGGACCCTCGTCGTCATCAGCCACGACGACCGCTACTTCGACGCCGCCGACCGGGTGGTCCACCTGGACGACGGCCAGATGACCGAGGCGCCGGGCGGGGTCCCGGCCCGGGCGGAGCCCTCCTATTTCGGCAGCGCGTAGATGTTCACGTCGAGCTTCTCGTCGGCCTTGTCGTTGAGGTCGGTGACGTATTCCTCGATGAACCGGTCCTGCACCACCACGTCCTTGGCGTCGAGGTAGGCGGTCAGGGTCTCGTAGGTGCCGTCGATCTCGTCGTAGGAGCCCCGGTGCGGGAAGCGCAGGGCCTTGCCGCTCGGGGTGGTGCCGAAGCGCAGGCCGTCGACCTCGGCGGGCTTCGGGTCCGGCATCGCCGCGATGGGAATCATCGCGTCGTACTGGAACCCGTCGTCGTCGGTCTTGGCGAAGACCGCCAGCGGCCGGCCCACGGGCGCGATCCCGGCCTTGGCGAGATCCGCCTCGATGCGCTGGAACGCCGCCTTCAGGCTCGGCACCGCCTCCTCCCACTTCGCCCGCCCCGCCAGGATCGCGGCGGGCTTGGCCGGCAGGGACACGGTATCGACGTCGTTGGCGTCGCCGGGCGTCTCCACCAGGGTCTTTCGCGGGGCGGCCGTGGGGGTCGCGGCCGGGGCGGCGCCCGCCTGGGCCGGAACCGGCACGTCGGGGCTGCCCGGACCGGCCGGGCCGGGGGTCGTCGTAGTGGGCAGCGGATTGGCGACGGCCGGCGGCACCGCCTCTTCCGCGTGGGCGAGGCCGGCAGCCAGGCATCCGGCGAGCAGCGTCAGACGAAAGCGAATCACGGCGGGCGCTCCGGAGGATCGCGGCCTCCCGGGGAGGCCGAAGCATGGGATGTCAACGTAGTGACGAAGCCGGTCGCCCGCGAGGCGCATCGGGTGTCCGCGCGCACGAACGTGAGCGGGCGCGGCGCTTCTGCAACGCAGCCCCCCGGCGGCTCCGCGTGCGCGGCCCGAGGCTTTCGCCTATATGCGGGGGCCCGGGCCCTTCCGCCGGGGCAGCCATCCCGAGAGACATGAGCGCACTCGCCCACCGACGGTTCCTCAAGATGAACGGCGCCGGCAACGCCATCGTGGTGCTGGACCTGCGCGGCACCGACATCCGGGTCGCCGCCGAGGAGGTCCGGGCCATCGCGGCGCATCCGACGTCCGCCTTCGACCAGCTCATGGTGATCCACGACGCGCGCACCCCCGGCACGGACGCTGCCCTGCGCATCTACAACACCGACGGCTCGGAGGCCGGCGCCTGCGGCAACGGCACGCGCTGCGTCGCCTACGCCATGCTCGACGATCCCGCCATGGCCCGCCCCGCCGAGAGCGGGCGCCTGACCCTGGAGACGCGGGGCGGTCTAGTGAGCGTCAAGCGCATGGCCGAGCGGTCCTTCACCGTCGACATGGGCCGGCCCAGGCTCAAGTGGGACGAGATCCCCCTGGCCGAGCCGTTCCAGGACACCCGGCGCATCGAGCTCCAGGTCGGCCCCATCGACGCGCCGGTGCTGCACTCGCCGGCGGTGGTCAACATGGGCAACCCGCACGCGATCTTCTTCGTCGATCGCGATCCGGAGACCTACGACCTCGCCCGCATCGGCCCGATGCTGGAGAACCATCCGCTCTTTCCCGACCGCGCCAACATCTCCCTCGCCCGGGTGACGGGCCCCGACGCCATCACCCTGCGGGTGTGGGAGCGGGGCGCCGGCCTGACCCTCGCCTGCGGCACCGCCGCCTGCGCCACCATGGTGGCGGCCTCGCGCCTGCGCATGATCGGCCGGGGCGCCACCGTGACCCTGCCCGGCGGCGACCTCGTCATCGAGTGGCGCGCCGACGACCACGTCCTCATGACCGGCCCCGTGGCGCTCGAATGGGACGGCACCTTCGAGCCCGGCCTGTTCGCGGGCGCCGCCTGAATGGCCGTCGAGACCCTCACCTTCGGCTGCCGGCTCAACACCGTCGAGGCGGAGGTGATACGCGGCCATGCCGAGCCCCATGCGGGCGACGACCTCGTCATCGTCAACACCTGCGCGGTGACCCAGGAGGCCGGGCGCCAGGCCCGCAAGGCGATCCGCCGCCTCGCCCGCGACCGGCCGGGCGCGCGCATCGTCGTCACCGGCTGCGGCGCGCAGGTGGAGACCGACCTCTACGCCGCCATGCCGGAGGTCGCCCGCCTCGTCGGCAACGACGCGAAGACGCGTCGAGAGACCTGGGCACCCGCCCGCGTCCCCCCCGACCGAGCGGCGGTGGACGACATCATGGCCGTCCGCACGGCCGCGCCGACCCGGATCGCCGCCCTTGCCGGGCACACCCGCGCCTTCGTGCCGGTGCAGAACGGCTGCGACCACCGCTGCACCTTCTGCGTCATCCCGTTCGGGCGCGGCAACTCGCGCTCCGTGCCCCCGGCGGACGTGGTCGATCAGGTCCGCCGCATCGTCGACCATGGCGGGCGGGAGGTGGTGCTCACGGGCGTCGATCTCACCGCCTACGGCCGCGATTTTTCGGACCCATCGAGCCTCGGACGCCTGACGCAGGCGATCCTATCCGGCGTGCCCGACCTCGCCCGCCTGCGCCTGTCCTCCATCGATTCCATCGAGGCCGACGACGCCCTCATGGACGCCATCGCCGGCGCGGCCCGGCTGATGCCGCATCTCCACCTCTCGCTCCAGGCCGGCGACGACCTCGTCCTCAAGCGGATGAAGCGCCGCCACGGCCGCGCCGATGCCATCCGCTTCTGCGCCGCCGTGCGCCGCCTGCGGCCGGAGGTGGTGTTCGGCGCCGACCTCATCGCGGGGTTTCCCACGGAGACGGAGGCGCAGTTCGCCCGCTCCCTCGACCTCGTGGCCGAATGCGGCCTGACCCATCTCCACGTGTTCCCGTACTCGCCCCGCCCCGGCACGCCGGCCGCGCGGATGCCGCCGGTGCCGGGGGACGTGGTGCGCGCCCGCGCCGCGCGGTTGCGGGCTGCGGGGGCGGCGGCCCTGGACGCGCATCTCGAGGGTCAGGTCGGGCGCACCCACCGGGTGCTGACCGAGCGCGGCGGCCTCGGCCGCACGGAGGGGTTCACCCCGGTGCGGCTGGCGGCGGACGCAGCGGCCGGAGAACTGCGGGACGTCACCATCGCCGGGCATGACGGGAAGGTGCTGGTCGCGGCCTGACGAACCCTCCCCCCCTCTGCGGGGGAGGGCGGTCGCGGAGCGACCGGGAGAGGGGCAGCGCGACTTTCCAGGATAAGGCAGTGCTCCCCTCATCCGACCCGCTTCGCGGGCCACCTTCTCCCGCAGGGGGGAGAAG
>NZ_VRUZ01000052.1:0-27967 GCF_008039485.1 Methylobacterium sp. WL69
CCCATAGCCGATCCGGCGGGGGAGGGGTGAGGCTGGGGACAGATCCGGGACAGGCGGTGCGCATCCCTTCAAAAGTCCCTCAAAAATCCCCTTTTCCCGGCGTGTTCGTTAAACCGAACGGCCTTCGATCCCCTTAGGAAAGGTATCAGTAAGAGATTCTCAGAGAGTCAGTTATGCAGGTTATATGGGGCGGCCGAAACGCCTTCCGGCACAGGGGGTTGAGCCCCGTTCCCGTATCGAACTCTGCGCGGGTCCGTATCGAACTCTGCGCAGGCCCGCATCGAACTCTGCGCGGGAAACGGGGGTCGGCGTATGGGATTCGGCGCATCCGCGTATCGGGATCGGCGTGGAAACCGGGTCCGGCCGGTGAACTCCGGGGATAGTCGCAAAACCGACCCCGTATCGAACTCTGCGTGACCCCCTCGCCCGGCCCCGGTCGAGCATCGTCGGCGTGAAAATCGCGAGTCCCGGCCGGTGGATAGCCGGGATGACGCCACCGCCGCCTGAGACTCCCGCGCCCCGAATCGGGCATGGTCCCGCCTTCGCGGCGCCACATCGGTCCGCGGCGTCGGCGAGGCACTGCACCGGGCCCATGGGGATCGAGGACACATTGGCGGGCATCCGCGACGCCGACCTCCTGGCCGAGGTCGAGGCGGCGCGCGGCGGCTTCCTGTTCGCCACCATCGCGGAGACCATCCTGCACCGGCAGCGGGCGCGGGACGCCGA
This sequence comes from Methylobacterium sp. WL69, assembly GCF_008039485.1. Classification (NCBI taxonomy): domain Bacteria; kingdom Pseudomonadati; phylum Pseudomonadota; class Alphaproteobacteria; order Hyphomicrobiales; family Methylobacteriaceae; genus Methylobacterium; species Methylobacterium sp. WL69. The sequence goes on from NZ_VRUZ01000052.1 coordinate 727, forward strand.
GGCCGCCGCCCGCGGGGCCGTGGCCGGGCGGCGCCAGGCCATGGGGCGCGACCAGCGCCGGCGCGACGCCGTGCGCGAGGTCATCGAGAACGAGCCGACGGGGCCCGAGAACCTTCAGCACATCCACTCCGTGCTGGCGCTCTGCGGCCTGCCCTACCGGGATCCCGGCGACGCCCGCGAATTTTTTCGCGAGTACGGGCGCAATTCGTTGAGCCTCCTCGCCGGACGCCTGAAGAACCCGGCCACGGGCGAGATGGAGTTCCAGGGCCTGCCCTACGGCCCCAAGGCGCGCCTCGTGCTCCTGCACCTCTGCACCGAGGCCGTGCGCCAGCGCAGCCCCACGGTGGCCGTGGCCGACAGCCTGTCGGGCTTCATGAAGGAGATGGGGTTCGCCGTCACCGGGGGCGAGCGCGGCACCATCCGGCAGTTCAAGGAGCAGCTCGCGCGCCTCGCCGCCTGCACCCTGCAGATCGGCCTGTGGGACGGGGCCGGCAGCGCCAGCACCCTCAACGTGCCGCCGTTCCGCCAGCTCGACCTGTGGCTGCCGCAGGGGGCGGACGGGGTGGTCTGGCAGAAGAGCGTCCAGTTCCACCAGGATTTCTACGACAACCTGATCCAGCACGCGCTGCCGGTGGACATCCGGGCGGCCCGCGCCTTCTCGGGCTCGGCGCGAAAGCTCGACCTGCTGTTCTGGGTCGGCTACCGCCTGCGCGCCCTGCAGCGGCCCTTACGCCTGACCTGGGACAACCTGCACAGGCAGTTCGGTGCCGACAACGCCAGCCTGCGCAGCTTCCGCCAGGCGTTCAAGGCGGATCTCGCCCACCTGCAGGAGGTTTTTCCGAAGCTGCCGATCCGGCTCGACGACAACGGCATGCTGCTCCAGCCCGCCGATGCCGGCGCCCTGCTGATCCCGCCGCGGGCCGGAAAACCGATCCGGAAGGCGGCGGCGGCCTGACGCGCCGCGTCCGGAAGACAGGGAATATGACCGGTTCGCTTGCCATGACGGAATATTCTGATACACCCGTCAAACGGTGATTTGTGGAATATTCCGTGGAGCGAGCGATGTTTCCGAACGAAGCCGAGGCGGAGGCGGCCCTGGCCGCCCTGCGCCGCCAGCGCGAGGCCCTCGACCGGCAGATCGCCGACCACGCCCTCTACCTCGAGCTCGGCCGCCGCCTCGGCGCCGGAGCCCCGGCGACGCCCGTCGCAGCCGCGCCGGCCCGGCCCCCGGCGGAACCCGCCGAGATGCGCCCTGTCGAGGACGTCGCCGCCGCCCGCCGCCACGGCCGGGCGCTCGTCGCCGCCGCCCTCGACATCCTGCACGAGGCCGGCCGGCCCCTGCATGCCGGCGAGATCCTGCCCGGCCTGACGGCGCGGGGCTTCGACCTGCCCGGCCACGACCCGGTGGCGGCCCTCAACACCCGCCTGTGGAAGCGCTCCGGCCCCGGCGGCCCCCTGCGGCGCCTCGGCGACGCGGTCTACGCCCCGTCAGAGGAGGAGGCCGATCCGGCGTGAGCCTTCCGGTCCGGGATTCCGAAGGGGTCACCCCTTCGGCGGGTGTCGGGCAGAGCCCGACGTCTTCTTCCAGGGCCAGCCCTGGACCCGCGAAGGGCTAGCCCTTCGAACCCAGACTTCACTCCGGCAGGGCGAACACCGTGAGCTGGCCGCCGAGGGCCGTGTAGTTCGCGAGGGCCGCGTAGCCGCCCACCGCCCCGGCGCCGTCGCTGGGGTCGGTGAGGCCGGCGGCGAGACCGATGCCGGCCCAGCCGCCGACGCCGGAGAGCACCGCCACGTATTGCCGGCCGCCATGGGTGTAGGTGGTGACGTTGCCGACGATGCCGGACGGGGTCTTGAAGCGATAGAGCTCCCGCCCGGTCCGGGCATCGACGGCCTTCAAGTAGCCTTCGAGGGTTCCGTAGAACACCACGTCCCCGGCGGTGGCGAGGACGCCCGACCACACGGAGAACGGCTCGGGGATCGACCACGCGGTCCGCCCGCGCACCCCGTCCCAGGCCGTGAGGCTGCCGGTGTGGCCGTCGCCCGGCGGCGGCTGCAGGCTCAGGGTGGCGCCGACGAAGGGCAGGCCGGGGGTGTAGGTCACCCGGAACGGCTCGTAGGTCATGCAGATGTGGTTGGTCGGCACGTAGAACAGCTGCGTCCGGGGCGAGTAGGCCGCCGGCTGCTGGTTCTTGGCGCCGATGGCGCCGGGGCAGATGCCCGGGGTGGTCTCGTCCTCGCCGGTCCGCTCGGGGGCGTAGCGCGGATCGAGGACGGGCCGGCCGTAGGTTTTCGAAAGTCGGTTCAAGTCGACATGCGTGGCCCAGTTCACCGCCGGGTCGAACTTCTCCGCCCCCAGCAGTTCGCCCGTGGCGCGGTCCAGGGTGTAGGCGAAGCCGTTGCGGTCGAAATGGGTGAGGAGCGGGCGCGTGCGGCCGTCGACGGTTTGGTCGGTGAGGATCATCTCGTTGACGCCGTCGTAGTCCCACTGGTCGTGGGGCGTCATCTGGTAGAGCCAGCGCGCCCGGCCCGTCTCGGGATCGCGGGCGACGATGGACTGCGCCCAGCGGTTGTCGCCGGGGCGCTGGGCGGGGTTCCAGGTCGAGGGATTGCCGGTGCCGTAATACATCAGGTCGAGCCCGGCATCGTAGGCGTACCAGCCCCAGGTGCAGCCGCCGCCGGTCTTCCACTGGTCGCCCTCCCATGAGGCGAGGGAGGAATTCCGGCCGATGGGCCGGCCCAGCACGGTGGTGGTCTCCGAATCGACGAGCATGTCGGCGTCCGGCCCCATGGAATAGGCCCGCCACAGGCGCCGGCCCGTCTTCCCGTCGTAGGCGGTGAGGTGGCAGCGCACCCCGAATTCGCCGCCCGAGAGGCCGACGAGGATCTTGTCCTTCACCGGCAGGACCGTGGCGGTGTTGGTCTCGCCGCGGCCCGGGTCGCCGTTGCGGACCTGCCAGTTCACCCGGCCCGTCGCGGCATCGAGGGAGACCAGGGTGGTGTCGGCCTGGTGGAGCAGGATCGCCCCGTCGGCATAGGCCAGCCCGCGATTGACCGTGTCGCAGCACAGCATGGCCACGACGGACGCGTCCTGCTTCGGTTCGTACCGCCAGAGGATGCGGCCGTCGTGGTCGAGGTCCAGGGCATAGACGATGTTGGGGAACGGCGTGTGGAGGTACATCACCGCGCCGACCACCAGGGGCGCGCCCTCGTGGCCGCGCAGCACGCCCGTCGAGAAGGTCCAGGCGACCTGGAGGCGGGCGACGTTCCCGGCCGTGATCCCGTCGAGGGGCGAATAGCGGGTGTTGGCCGCGTCCACGGTCTGGAGCACCGGGTTCTGGGCTCCGGCGGGAAGGATTGCGCCGGCCAGGACGGCAAGACCGAAACCAAGACAGAGCGGTAGCGCGCGACGCATGAATCCCCCCGGGTGCGGTCCGTGTCGGCTTTAGGCGATTCCGACGCCAGGGGTCATGCGCGAAGGGACGCGGGCGAAGAGCCCGCCCGCGTCCGCCGGGGACTCGGATCAGTAGAACGGCCCGTAGACGGGGCGGGGGCCGTAGAACGGGCGCGGCGGGCCGTAGCCGTAGCCCGGTCCGTAGACGCGCCGGGGGCCGTAGAACGGGCGCGGCCCGTAGCCGTAGCCCCGGTAGATCGGCCGGCACCGGCCCCAGCGGTTGGGGGCCCAGCCGGGTCCGCAGCCGAAGGCGACGGGTTGCGTGGTCACGCCGGCCCATGTGTCGGCGGGAACGGGGGACAGGGGGGCGGCATGCGCGGCCGGGGCGAGGCCGAGACCGCAGGCGACGGCGAGCGCCGCGACGAGGGAGTTCACAGACATGGGAGAGACCCTTCTGCTGGTGTCAGAACGGCCCGGTTCGCCGACCGGACCGCCGCGCAGGATGCCTCCGTCCGGATGAACGCGCGCTGACCTCGTCCGGACCGGACCCGGCGGGTCCAGGCCTCAGCGCAGAAGCGGAAAATACGCCCGCACCGCCCGCTCGCTGCCCGCCCGCGACAGGTGGCCGGTGTCGAGGAACAGGTCGGTGCCGTCCGCCCGGTAGCGGCACAGGGGGCCGTCGCAGAAGGCCGGCAGGGGATCGGCGAAGCGCGCGCCCGCCGACAGGCGCCGGATCGCCGGGTCGCCCCGGTGGGCGAACCACGCCGCCGAGCCGTCGGGGTGAGTTCCCGCGCCGCGCGCGCCCAGCACCGCCACGTCGAAGGCGAACAGCGGCGAGGGGCCGATCACCGAGACGGCGACCCCCATCGCCGCGAGGCGCGCGATGGTGTCGGGCAGGCCCGCCAGGGTCCGGGCGGGCAGCAGGTCCCAGCGGGCGGCGAGCACCACGCTGTCGACGCCGTAGGCCCGGATGATCTCGAAGGCGTGGGCGTTGAAGTCCCGGCAGCCGGGCTTGGCCCGCGAGGCGTAGGCGAGGAGCGGCGGACAGCCGGCGAAGGTGTATTGCAGGATGCTGTGGCTGAGCGCCGGGGCGTTGCGGACGAGGCCGGGCACGTAATGGGCCGCGTACGAATCGCCCCACAGCAGGGCGGTGGCGGGCGCGCCCCGGGCGAGGAGGCATTCGGCCCCGGCCCAGTCCGCGGCGCGCTGGTTCTCGAGAAAGCAGCGCCCGCCCTTCCAGCCCTCGCGCTCGAGGGCGGCGAGGGCGCCCGGCCGGGTGTCGGGATAGCGCGCCGGAAAGCCGTCCGCGAGGGTGCCGGCGAGGCCGAGGGCTCCGAGGGCCGTGAGGAGAACGGCCGTGGCGGCGAAGAGCGGGCGGGGGCCGAGTGTCCCTCCGGTCGGTCGCGGATACCGGAACGGGGTCTCGATCCAGCGCCAGGCGCCGTAGGCGAGGCCGAGGCAGGCGGCGACGACGCCGAAAACCTCCCACCCGGCCGGCTCGCGCAGGAGGGCGTAGCGGGTGAACACCACCACGGGCCAGTGCACCATGTAGAGGGCGTAGGACATCCGCCCGATCCCGGCGCAGGGCGGCGCGGACAGGAGGCGGCCGATGAGTGTCGGCCCGGTCCCGGCGGCGATGAGCAGGCCCGCCCCGAGGCAGGGGGCCAGGGCGGCGAGGCCGGGAAACGGCGTGGCCTCGTCGTAGGCCAGGATTGCGGTGGCGATGAGCCCGAAACCCGCCGCCGCCATGGCCTCGCGCAGGGCGCGGGGCGCCACCCATCCGGCCGGGAAGGCCAGGAGGGCGCCGACGAGGAGCTCCCAGGCCCGAGTCGGCAGGAGGTAGAAGTTGGCGCCCGGTGCGCCGTCGGTGAGGGCCACGCTGAGCGCCAGCGACGCCAGGAGGGCGGCGAGCAGGCCCGCCGCCGCGGCCCGGCGCGAGCGGGCGAGCAGCAGCGGCAGAATGAGGGGCACGACGAGGTAGAACTGTTCCTCGACGGACAGCGACCAGGTGTGGAGCAGGGGCCGGGTCTGCGCCTCGAGGTCGAAGTAGCCCGTCGTCTTCCAGAAGAACAGGTTGGCGGCGAAGGCCGAGGCCGCCACCACGCTGCCGGCGTAGTCGTCCAGGGCGCCGGGCAGCAGGAACGCCAGGGCGAGGGCGTAGGTCGCCAGGATCGTCACCACCAGCATCGGCAGGATGCGGCGGATGCGGCGCTCGTAGAACCGGGCGAGGGAGAACCGCCCGGCGGCGACGTCGGCGAGGATGCCCCGGGTGATGACGTACCCGGAGATCACGAAGAACACGTCGACGCCGACGAACCCGCCGGACGGGCCCGGCACGCCGGCATGGAAGAACAGCACGGCGAGGACCGCGAGGGCGCGCAGGCCGTCGACGTCCGGGCGATAGGCCAGGTGCGGGGCGGCCCGGCGAGGCTGTGACACGGAGGACTCTGACATGCGGGTCCGTCAGGCCGAGGGCACGGCCGCGGCCGCGGCCGGGCGGGAGCGCGGCCGGAGGATGCGCCGGCGGGCCGGTTCCTCGACCAGGAGATGCACGGCGGCGGCGGCGGCGAGGGACAGGAGCGTGGCCGCGCCGAGGCCGAGCCAGGGGGTCTCGGCGAGGCGGCCGGCGAGGACGGCCCGGTCGAGGCTCGACACGAGCGCGTCGGCCGGCACGTGCAGGAGGTAGAGGGCGAACGAGATGCGGCCGAGGAAGACGAACCACCCGGCCACGAGGGGGCCGGAGCGGACCTGGGCGCCGACGAGGATCACCGGCGCCCAGACCAGGGCCGTCAGCCCGTTGTGCAGCAGCGGTTCGGGGATCCTGTCGACCAGGGCGACGAGGACCAGGGCCGCCGCCCCCGCCACGGCGAGGAGCGGGGGAACCGGCAGGCGCACCCGCTGCCACAGGACGAACAGGAGGAGGCCGGCCACGAATTCCGGCAGGCGCAGCAGGGGGTTGTACTTGATCGCCTGCGCCAGGATCGCCGCCCGCCCCGGGCCCGGATCGATGAGGGAGTGGCCTGGGGCGTAGCGGTTCCAGACGAGGATCGCGGCGGCGTTGGACGCGGCCCAGGCCGCGAGGGTGACGAGGGCCGTGACGCCGGGCCGGCGCAGGGCGAGGGGCAGGAGGAGGGGGAACAGGGCGTAGAAGAACAGCTCCACCGAGACCGACCAGCTCGGGCAGTCGAGGGCGCAGGCCGCGCCCGGCACCCAGGCATGGAGCCCGAGCGGCGCCAGGACCGCGCTGGCGGCCATGAGGGGCTGGAGCGGCGGCGCGGCCTTCGCGGTCCAGACGACGAACCACGGCAGGGCGACGGCCAGCGCCAGGAGATAGACGGGATAGACCCGGGCCACCCGCGCACGCAGGAAGCGGACCCGCGCCGCGCGCTCCGACAGGTCCACCCGCCGGTAATTGTAGGCCAGGATGAAGCCCGACAGGAGGAAGAAGAACGTCACCCCCGAATAGCCCAGCGCGACGGTCTCCGGGAGCGCGTCCCGGCCGAAACGGCGGTCGGCGAAGTGGAAGGCGAGGACGTAGGCCGCCGCCACGAAGCGCAGGGCGGTCAGCGCCGGCAGGGGCTCCACCGCCGGGTGGGGGCCGGCGGGAGCGGCGTGGTCCGCGCGGCGGCTCACGATCGGTCCTCTCCGCCCGCGACCACCCGGCTCCGCGCCAGGTAGCGCAGGCCCAGCACCGACACCACGAGGAGGAAGTAGAGCCCGTTGGTGGCCTGGTAGAACACCGATTCGAACACCGCGACGAGGATCACGAACAGCCACAGGCGCAGGAACAGCATCGCCAGGGGATCGAGGCGGCGGCCCCCGGCCCGGTCCTGCAGGTCGGTCACGGGCGCCCACACGATCCACCACGCCGTGAGGGCGAGGCCGACGAGGCCGGATTCGAGGGCGGTGTTGAGGTAGCCGTTATGGGCATCCGTGGCGCGGTTGACCCAGGTCTCCGCGTCGGCTCCGCCGCCGTAGAACACGCTCTCCCAGAAGGCGCCGTAGCCGTAGCCGGCGAGGGGGCGCTTGGCGATGTTGTCGGCGGCGAACTCCCAGATCTCCGTGCGGCCCGTGAAGGTCGGATCGCCGGCGAGGCCGGCCACGAGGGCGCCGATCCCCGGCACCAGGACCGACCCCACCGTCAGCGCCAGGAGGAGCGCCAGGGGGGTGAGCAGCACGGCGCGGCGCCAGAGGGTCGCCCCGGACCAGGTGCAGAGCCAGGTGAGGGCGACCACGACGGGCGTGATGGCGATGGAGGTCTTGGCGTTGGTGAACACGAGGAACGCGGCGGCGGCCCCCGCCAGGAGGAAACCCAGGCCGCGCCGGCCCGTCCCCGCCCAGAACAGGCCGACGAACACGAACGCCCCCATGGCGGCGCCCGCCGCGTTCTTGTGCGGGTAGATCCCGCGCCAGCTGCCGGCGTGCTCGGGCTCGATGAGGTCGAAGGCCGTGTGCATGGCCCGCTCGGGCGCGAGGACGAGGCCGAGATAGCTCACGCCCACGATCCCCAGCACCGTGGCGCCGAGCACGGTGGCGAACTGGCGCGCGTCGCGCGCCGCCACGAGGAGGGCGACCGCCGCGGCGGTCATGATCACGAGGGAGACCAGGCGGCGGGCCGAGACCAGGGGCTCGATGGAGAGCGCCGTGGACAGGGCGAGCCAGGCGAGCATGAGCAGGATCGGCAGGCTGGCCAGGGGCCGCAGGGCCGCGCGGCCCCGGGCGAACAGGACCGCGCCGGCGACGGTGCCCATGATCAGGAACAGGATCTGGTTGCCGAGATTGCCGCCCGCGCCCGAGGCCGCGTTCTCGGGTGCGGTGCCGTCGTGGAACGGGTTGGCGCCCACCAGCATCACCAGGAGGATCACCGCCATGGCGGTGACGCGAAGGCCATCCGACATCCCTGCCCGCGCGGGCAGGGAGACCGGTCTCGCGGGGGCGGCGACTCCCGTGGTCATCGGCGGAAATTCCCAGGAACGGAGTGGGGCGGGGACCGCCCGAGCAATCGCGCCAGGATAGCGTGATCCGCGTCCGGCATCCTGGGCGCAGAATACTTGAGAACCTGCGAAGGGCCGGATCAGGACTCCGCGCGCGCCCAGCGCTCCGGTTCGATCCCGGTGATCGCGCGCACCAGAGCCTCGCGGGCGGCCCGTGACGGGGACAGCCGCGCCCGCGCCGCGGCGAGCACCTCCGGCGCCGCCGATCCCGGCGTGCCGGCGTCGAAGGGCGGGGCGGGGGCGTATTCGAGGCCGAGCTGGATCGCTTCCGCCTCCGCCCGGCCCACGAGTTCGGCGGCGAGCGCCAGGGCGAAGTCGATGCCCGCCGTGACGCCGCCGCCGGTGAGGAGATTGCCGTCCCGCACCACCCGTTCGGCCACGGGCGTCGCCCCGAAGGCGGCGAGCAGGTCGAGGGAGGCCCAGTGCGTCGTGGCGCGCCGGCCCTCGAGCAGGCCGGCGGCGCCGAGCACCAGGGCGCCGGTGCAGACGGAGGTGACGAAGCGCGCGGTCTTCGCTTGCTCGCGCACGAAGGCCAGCACGCCCTGGTCCGTCATCAGGGCGTTCACCCCGACCCCGCCGGGGACGCACAGCACGTCGAGGACGGGGCAGTCGGCCATCCGCACGGTGGGGGTCAGCACGAGGCCCGTGGCGCTCGCGAGCGGGTCGAGGCCGGCGGCGACGAGGTGGACCGTGGCCCCCGGGATCATGGCGAAGACCTCGTAGGGGGCGGTGAGGTCGAGCTGCTGCACGTTCGGAAAGGCGAGGAGGCCGATTTGGAGGGTCACGACAGGACTCCTGAGTTTCGGGGCCGTTCTTCTCGGGGCGCTGATTCGCGGGACGCCCCGCTCATGGACACCCACGATCATACCCGGACCGCAACGACCGAGCGCCCGCGTTTCTCATCGGCCCGCGTTTCTCATGGGTTCACGGTTCTCACCGGGTCGCAGGCCCCGTCCGGACCCGTCCGGAATTTGACATTCCGGGCCGCATCATCGACACCGCCGGCCTTCGCGGCATCGACCGGAATCGCCGGGCGCGTGCCAGTCTGGAGCCGCATGCCCGCCTTTCCGGCCCGTCCGCCCGCATGACCGCCCGCGCCTTCGCGTCTCGCCCGGGCCGCCGCGACCTGATCGCGTGGCCGCAGGCGATCCTCGATGCCGCGGCCCTGAGCCATGGCCGGGCCTGCGCCCTCCTCGTGGCGCTCTGCCTCGTCTGCTTCCTGCCGGGGCTCGCCTCGCTCCAGCCCATGGACCGGGACGAGCCGCGCTTCGCCCAGGCCTCCAAGCAGATGCTGGAGACCGGCGATCTCGTCGACATCCGCTTCCAGGCCGAGGCGCGGCACAAGAAGCCCGTGGGGATCTACTGGGCGCAGGCCGCCTTCGTCGGGGCCGGCGAGGCCCTCGGCATCCCGAATGCCCGCACCACCATCGCCCTCTACCGCCTGCCGTCCCTGCTCGGCGCCATCGGGGCGGCGCTGCTCGCCTACTGGTCGGCCCTGGCCTTCCTGCCCCGGCGGGGCGCCGTGCTCGCCGCCGCCCTGTTCGCCGCCTGCGTGGTGCTCTCGGCCGAAGCCCGCCTCGCCAAGACCGACGCGCTGCTCTGCGCCTGCGCCATGGCGACCTTCGGGGGCCTGGCCCGGGCCTGGCTCGGCCGCGCCGACGGAGCCGCCGGGCGGACCCTCGGCACCGCCACCGTCCTCGGCACCGCCACCGTCCTGGCCTTCTGGCTCGGCCTCGCCGTGGGCATCCTGGTGAAGGGGCCGATGGTGCCCCTGTTCTGCGGGCTGCCCGCCCTGGTGCTGTCGCTCCAGGCGCGCTCCGGCCGGTGGCTGCAGGCGCTGCGGCCCGGCCTCGGCCTGCCGCTGACGCTTCTCCTCGTGGCGCCGTGGTTCGTCGCCATCACCTGGAAGAGCGGCGGCGCGTTCTACGGCGAGGCCGTCGGCCACGACATGCTGAGCAAGGTGCAGGGCGGCTCCGAGAAGCACTGGGCGCCGCCGGGCGCCTACCTGTTCGCGGTCTTCGGCACCTTCTGGCCCGGTGCGGCCTTCGCGGCGCTCGCTGCGCCCTTCGCCTGGGCCCATCGGCGCGAGGCGGGGGTCGCCTTCCTCCTCGCCTGGATCGTGCCGACCTGGCTCCTGTTCGAGATCGTGCCGACGAAGCTGCCGCACTACGTGCTGCCCCTGTTCCCGGCCCTCGCGATCCTCGCCGTGCTCGCCCTGACCCGCGGCGCCCTCGACCCGGAGCGCCGGGGGGCGCGGCTCACGGCCGGCCTCGTGGTGCTGATTCCCGTGGGCCTGACGCTCGGCCTCTCGGCCTTCGCCTGGACCCAGGACGGCACGCTGCCCTGGGCGGGGCTGCCCCTGCTGCTCGCCGCCTGCGCCGCGGCGTTCCTCGCCTGGCGCGCCTTCGCCCGGGCGGCGGCGGAGCGGGCCCTGTGCCTCGGCATCCTCGCCTCCGCCCTGCTCTCGCCGGCGGTGTTCGGCCTGACCCAGCCGGTGATGGCCGCCCTGAAGGTCTCGCCCCGCCTCGCCGCCCTCCGCGACCGCCTGCCCTGCGCGGCCCCGAAGGTGGCGAGCCTCGGCTACCGCGAACCGAGCTTCGTCTTCCTCATCGGAACGGATCTGGCGATGATGGACACCGCCGCCGAGGCCGCGTCCTTCCTCCGGGGCGACGGCTGCCGCCTGCTCTACGTCGAGGACCGGTTCGCCCCGGCCTTCGCCGCGGCGGCCGCGAGTGCCGGATTCGGGCCCACACAAGTCGGCGCGGTCTTGGGCTTCAACATCAACGGCGGACGCCGGGTCGCGCTCACGGCCTACGCCAGCATCCCCGACCCGACGCCCTGAACCCCCGGAATCCCCATGCGTCTCTCCGTGATCGTGCCGGTGAAGGACGAGGTCGGCAACATCGCGGGCCTCGTCGCCGAGATCGGCGCGGCCTGCGCGCCCCTGGCGCCGTTCGAGGTGATCTACGTCGATGACGGCTCCACCGACGGCACCGCCGCGGCCCTCGACCTCGCCCGCCGCGACCGGCCCTGGCTCCGGGTGCTGCGCCACGACCGCACGGCCGGCAAGTCCGCCGGCGTCCAGACCGGCATCGCCGTCGCCCGCGGCGCGATCTGCGCCCTCCTCGACGGCGACGGCCAGAACGACCCGGCCTACCTGCCGATCCTGCTCGCGGCCCTGGAGGAGGGCGGCCCGCGGGTCGGCCTTGCCCAGGGGCAGCGCGTCGGGCGCACGGACGGCCGGCTCAAGACCCTGCAGTCGCGCATCGCCAACGGGGTGCGGGTGCGCATCCTCAAGGATTCCACCCGCGACACCGGCTGCGGCTACAAGCTCGTGCGCCGGGAGGTCTACGGCCGCCTGCCGTATTTCGACGGGCTGCACCGCTTCATGCCGGCGCTGGTCGCCCGCGAGGGCTACGCCGTGGTCCACCGCGACGTGATCGACCGCCCGCGCTTCACCGGGGCCTCGAAATACGGCCTGTTCGACCGGCTCTGGGTGGGATTGCTCGATCTGGCCGGGGTGTGGTGGCTGATCCGCCGCAAGCGGGTCACGCCGGCGGTCACCGATGTGACGGGACCCTGACCCCATGCTGATCCAGCTCGCCGCCGATATCCGAGGCTACGTCTACGACGTCTTCGTGGTCCGCTTCGACGGCTGGCTCGTCTTCGGCATCCTCGCCCAGGCGGTGTTCGGCGCCCGCTTCGTGGTGCAGTGGCTCGCCTCCGAGCGGGCGGGGCGCAGCGTGATCCCCCTGGCGTTCTGGTTCCTCTCCATCGCGGGCGGCCTCATGACCCTGGTCTACGGCCTCGTGCGGCGCGAACCCGTGATCATCTTCGGCCAGGCGCTGTCGACCTTCATCTACCTGCGCAACGTCGTCCTCATCCTGCGCGAGCGCCGGGCCCGATGACGGCGTTCGCCCCCGCGCCCCTGCCGCCGTTCCACGACGACCTCGACGCCAGCCTTCTCGAAGTCTGGCGCCTGCTGCAGGAGGGGCCGGTCCTGCGCCGCAACGCCTTCCACATGCCGGCGCTCGCCACCGTGGACGCCGACGGCCATCCGCAGGTGCGGACCGTGGTCCTGCGCGAGGCCGATCCGGCGATGGGCAGCCTGCGCTTCCACTGCGACCGCCGCTCGGCCAAGGCCGTCGAGATCGACGCGTCGGGCCGGGCCGCCCTGCACGGCTACGACACGGCGTCAAAGATCCAGATCCGGGTCTCGGGGCCCGCCCGCCTCCATACGGACGACGCCCTGGCCGAGGCCGCGTGGTCCGGCTCGCGGGTCATGAGCCGGACCTGCTACGGGATCGCCCCGGCGCCCGGCACGGCCCTGCCCGCGGGCGACGCCTACACCCAGCCGGAGGACGGGGCCGACCTCGACCTCAGCCGCGCAAATTTCTGCGCCGTGGTGGTGACGGCGACCCGCCTCGACTTCCTGTTCCTCGACCGGCGCGGCCACCGCCGGGCGGGATGGGTGCGCGGGGCGGCGGGGTGGACCGGGAGCTGGCTGGCGCCGTGAGGCCGGATGCTTCGTGCGCATCCCCTCGCCCCGCTTGCGGGGAGAGGGCTTCGCCGACCCTGTCGTCGGCGAAGCGAGGCGGCAGCCGAGGGTGAGGGGGCGATTCCGGAGGAGTCTCATCCGGAATCGCCCCCTCACCCTCGCTTCGGCTCCGCCTCGCTCGCCACAGGCACGGCAGGGTGCCTGTGGCCCTCTCCCCGCAGGCGGGGAGAGGGGGGATGCGCACCGACGTTCTACGCTCCGCTCCACGAACTTTCGCAAACCCAAGCCTCCCCCTGCGAACGCTTCGCCTTCAACGTCGAAGCGCTCCGCGCGCACGGCTGCGGCCCGCCGCCGGTGGCGCGGGGGATGGCCGGGAAACGGGAGACGCGGGACGCCGCGAAACCACGTTTTTGAAGTGTAAGCCGGTCTCCCGGCGTCCCCCGGCCCGGCCCCTTATGGGGACCGGTCCGTTTCGTCACGATGTCTTCACGGCGTCGGCGACTCGGCTAGTGGCGGCCCTCCTCCGCGCGACGCGACGCCCCTCGCGGGAACGCCGGTGCGGCAGCCGACTAATCAGGGCGCGAGGCCCCGAGCCCGCCTCGTAGTGGGCGGACCGTCCGTTCTCTCGGTGCGCCCCAGGGTCCCGGAGCCAGCCTCAGCACGGCCTCCCCGTCCAGGGCACCTTGCGTCGCCGGCGCGGCCCGGGGCGATGGCGACCGGGCCATCGACGCGGGGCACCGTCTCCTCCCCCCGAGCCCCCCGACCCGGTCCGCCGGGGGGCCTCCCGTGTGGGAGGCGAGTGACCGGAGACAACCACGGAATAGGAATATTGTCAAGACATTTCGGTGTTCGGGCGCGGGCACCGCGGCGAAAAATCCTTCTCCCACAGGGGGGAGAGGGTTCGCGTCGCTCACATCGCCGCGCGCAGCCGCGAAAACCCGGCGTCGAGGTCCGCCTGCAAATCTGCAACATCCTCGAGCCCGATATGGAAGCGCAGGCCCGGCCCCTCCGGGGCCCAGGTGGTGGCCGTGCGGTAGGTGCGGCAGTCGAACGGGATGACGAGGCTCTCGAAGCCGCCCCAGGAAAACCCCATCCCGAACAGTTCGAGGCCGTCGAGCATCGCCGCCACGGCGCGCTCGGGGGCGGGGTTCAGGATCACGCCGAACAGGCCCGAGGCCCCGGAGAAGTCGCGGCGCCAGATGGCGTGGCCGGGATCCTCGGGGAGGGCGGGATGGAGCACGCGGGCCACCTCCGGCCGGGCCTGGAGCCAGCGCGCCATGGCGAGGCCCTGCGCGCCGTGCTCGCGCAGGCGCAGGGCCATGGTGCGCAACCCGCGCAGGCCCAGAAACACGTCCTCGGGGCCGGGGCACATGGCGAAGTGCTCGAAGGTCCGATGCAGGGCCGGCCAGTATTGTGCGTTGGCCGAGGTGAGGCCCAGCAGCAGGTCCGAGCCGCCGGAGAGGTACTTGGTGCCGGCCTCCACGGCGATGTCGACGCCGCGCGCGTGGGGCGGGAACAGCAGCGGGGTCGCCCAGGTGTTGTCCATGATCACGGCGGCCCCCCGCGCATGGACCGCTTCGGCGATGGCGGGCACGTCCTGCATCTCGAAGCTCTGCGAGCCCGGCGCCTCGACGAGGACCGCCCGGGTGGTGTCCCGCATCAGGGCGCCGATGCCGGCGCCGACCAGCGGGTCGTAGTATTCGACCTCGACTCCGAACCGCTTCAGGACGCCATCGCAAAAAATGCGGGTGGGGCGATAGGCGGAATCGGAGACCAGCAGGTGGTCGCCGGCGGAGACCACGGCCATGAGGGCGACGGTGAGCGCCGCCAGCCCCGACGGGGTCAGCACCGTGCCGGCGGCACCCGCGAGCTCGCTCCAGGCGGTGGTGAGCGACTCCGTCGTCGGCGTGCCGGAGGTGCCGTAATCGTAGCGCCCGCGCCGGTGCTTGAGGTCGTCGTAGGTGGGGAACAGCACCGTCGAGCCGCGATAGATCGGCGTGTTGACGAAGCCGTGCTGGGCGGAGGGATCGCGCCCGGCATGGACGAGGCGGGTGCTCGGGCCGAAGCGTGCGGGATCGCGGGGCGGTGTGATGGACATAGGCGCCTTCGGGCGGGATTTTTCGAGGATGGCGGCGACCACAGCCCGGCGGGGGGCGGGCCGTCAAGTCGTGCGGTTTTCGGGCCGATCGTGCGTCGCGCCGAAGGGGAGGGCCTCGGGCCAGTCGAGCGGCCGGTTCGGGCGCATCCCCCTCTCCCCGCAAGCGGGGCGAGGGGATGCGCGCCTGCCGACGCCCATCACCCCAGGATGCGGCTCAGAAAACCTTGCGTGCGGGGATGCCGGGGCCGGTCGAAGAAGTCCTCCGGCGGGGCGATCTCGACGATCTGGCCCTCGTCCATGAACACCACCCGGTCGGCCACGGCGCGGGCGAACCCCATCTCGTGGGTGACGCAGAGCAGCGTGGTGCCGCCCGCCGCCAGTTCGGTGAGGGTGTCGAGGACCTCCTGCACCATCTCGGGGTCCAGGGCCGAGGTCGGCTCGTCGAACAGCATGATGTCGGGTTCGAGGCACAGGGCGCGGGCGATGGCGACCCGCTGCTGCTGGCCGCCGGAGAGTTCGGCGGGTGTGCGGTCGGCCTTGTCGGCGAGGTGCACCCGGTCGAGGTGGCAGAGGGCGAGGTCCCGCGCCGCCTTGAGCCCGAGGCGGCGGACGTGGAGGGGGGCGAGCGTGCAGTTCTCCAGCACGGTTAGGTGCGGGAACAGGTTGAACCCCTGGAACACCATCCCGACCCGGGCGCGCACGGCGTCGGTGGCCTTGGCGCTGCCGTCGAGGGGGAGGCCCGCGACCCGGATCGTGCCGGACTGGTGATCGACGAGGCCGTTGATGGCGCGGATCAGGGTGGATTTGCCCGAGCCCGAGGGGCCGCAGATCACCACGGTCTCGGCCTGCGCCACGGCGAGGTCGATGTCGCGCAGGACGTGGGTGGCGCCGAACCAGGCGTTGACGCCCGCGAACTCCACGGCGGGCGGATCGGGGGCAGGCGGGCTCATCGGGCCTCCCCCGCCGCGAGGCGCCGCTCGATGAAGCCGGCGTAGCGGGCCATGGAAAAGCAGATGGCGAAGTAGAACAGGGCCGCGAAGGCGTAGGCCGTGGCCGGCACGGCGGGGGCCGACCAGCGCGGGTCGGCGCGGGCCGCCTCCAGCACGCGGATGAAATCGGCGATGCCGACGATGGAGACCAGCGTCGTGTCCTTGAACAGGCCGATGAGGGTGTTGACGATGCCCGGCACCACGATCTTCAGGGCCTGGGGCAGCACGACGGCGCGCAGGGCCTGGGTCTTCGTCAGGCCGAGCGCCAGGGCGGCCTGCATCTGGCCGGGCGGGATCGCCTGGAGGCCGCCGCGTACCACCTCGGCCATGTAGGCGGCGGCGAAAAGCGCGATGCCGACGAGCGGCCGCACCAGCCGGTCGACGGTGACGTCGCCCGGCAGGAACAGGGGCAGCATCACGTTGGCCATGAACAGCACGGTGATGAAGGGCACCCCGCGCCAGAACTCGATGAAGCCGATGCAGGCGTAGCGCACCACCGGCCAGTCCGAGCGCCGGCCCAGCGCCAGGAGGATGCCAAGCGGCAGGGAGGCGACGATGCCGACCATGGACACCACCACGGTGACGAGGAGGCCGCCCCACAGGCCGGTGGCGACGGCGACGAGGCCCACGGACGGCATCCCGGCGAGCAGGGCGTAGGCGAGCAGGGGAAAGACGCCGAACAGGTAGGCGGCGCCCCAGGCGCGCTTCGGCGCGCCGAGCCACAGCATCCAGGCGGCGCCGAACGCCAGCAGGGCGAAGAACAGGTTCGGGCGCCAGCGCTCGGCCGCCGGGTAGGAGCCGTAGGCGAGGTAGTTGATTTTTTCCCCGATGAAGGCCCAGCACGCCCCGACGGGCCGGCCCGCCACCTCCGGCCGGCAGGCCTCGCCTGAGGTCCCGGTCCAGACGGCGTCGAGGACGAGGAAGCGCAGGGCCAGGGGCACGAGCCAGGCCAGCGCCGCCAGGATCAGGACGGTGACGAGGCCGTCCGTCCAGGTCGCGAACAGGTTGGTCCGCATCCAGGCGAGGGGGCCGCCGAGGCGGCGCGGCGGCGGGGCCGGCGGGATCAGGGTTCTGCGCACGTACCCCTCGGTCTCGGACCTCATCGGCGGGTCCCCGCGGCGCGGGCATTGTACCGGTTCATCACGAGGGCCGTGGCGAGGCTGAGGCTGAGATAGACGCACATGGTGAGGGCCACCACCTCCACCGCCTGGTTGGTCTGGTTGAGCACAGTGCCCATGAACACGTGGACGAGGTCGGGGTAGCCGATGAGCACGGCGAGCGACGAGTTCTTCGTCGTGTTGAGGTACTGGCTGGTCAGCGGCGGCACGATCACCCGCATGGCCTGGGGCAGCACCACGAGGCGCAGGGCCTGGCCCCGGCTGAGCGACAGGGCGGCGGCGGCCTCGCGCTGGCCGCGTCCGACGCTGTCGAGGCCCGACCGCACGAGTTCGGCGATGAAGGCGGCCGAGTAGGTCGAGAGCCCGATGAGCAGGGCCGCGAATTCCGGCCGCACGGGCAGTCCGCCCTCGACGTCGTAGGGGCCGCGCGCCGGCCAGGCCACGGGCACGGGATGGCCCGCGAGCGCGAGGCCGGCCCAGGCGAGCGCCGGCGGGCCGAGGACGAGGAGGGCGCCGGGCCACAGGACGGGAACGGGCTTTTTCCCGAGGGCCACGGCGCGGCGGCTCGCGCGGATCAGCAGCCCCATCGCGAAAAGCCCGGCGGCGAAGGCCACGGGCACCAGGGCGGCCAATCCGAAAAAGTTCGGGCGCGGGAGGAAGAGGCCGCGCTGGCTGAGATAGGCGCCGCCCCATGCGGCGGGATCGCCGGAGGAGGGCAGGGCGACCCGCACGGCGACGTACCAGACCAGCAGCTGCAGCAGGAGCGGCAGATTGCGAAACCCCTCGACATAGGCGGCGGCGAAGGACCGGGCCAGGAGGTTGCCCGAGCGCCGGGCGATGCCGAGGGCGAAGCCGAGGACGGTCGAGAGCACGATGGCGAGGCCCGACACCAGCAGGGTGTTGAGGAGGCCGACGCAGAACGCGTCGAGATAGGTCGCCGTCGCGGCGGCATACGGGATCAGGCTCTGGCCGATGTCGAACCCGGCGGCGCGCTCGAGGAAGCCGAACCCGGCCACGATCCCCTGGCGCGCGAGCTTTTGCGCCGCGTTGGCGGCGGCGAGATAGGCGAGGGTGGCCAGCGCCAGGACGAGGAGGGTCTGGACGGCGAGGGCGCGCCAGGACGGGGCGATGCGGGGCTCAGCCATCGCACGAGATCCCTCGCCGAACGTTCCGGCGTGCAGGCGTGAGACGCGACGGACTCCCTCTCCTGGAAGGAGAGGGTTGGGGTGAGGTGTGTGGACTCTCCGGATAAGTCCCACACCTCACCCTGTCCCTCTCCTTCCAGGAGAGGGGACTCGCGCATCCATCGGACCCGCGCGCGTCTCTCGGGCGATCCTTCCGCAAAACCCCCCTCACCGGATCGGCGGCCCGTACTGCAACCCGCCCTGGTTCCACAGGGCGTTGAGGCCGCGCGGGATCTTGAGGGGGGTGGCGTCGCCGAGGTTGCGGGCGAAGCTGTCGCCGTAATTGCCGACGTGGCGGACGATGCGGGCGGCCCAGTCGGCGGTGAGGCCGAGGCGCGCGCCGTAGGCGCCCTCGAGGCCGAGGATGCGCTTCACGTCGGGGCTCAGGGCCTCGCGGCGCATCTGCGCGACGTTGTCCTGGCGGATGCCCGCCTCCTCGGCGTCGAGCATGGCGTAGTGGGTCCAGGCGACGATGTCGCGCCACTGGTCGTCGCCCTGGCGCACGCCCGGGGCGAACGGCTCCTTCGAGATGGCCTCGCTGAGGATCACGTGATCGTCGGGATGCGCGGTCTTCAGGCGCTCGCCGTAGAGGGAGGACTGGTCCGTGGAATAGGCGTCGCAGCGGCCGGATTCGTAGGCCCCGAGGGTCTGCTCGCTGTTGGCGAAGGTGACCACGCTCTGGGTCAGGCCCCGGGTGCGGAACCAGTCGGCGAGGTTGAGCTCCGTGGTGGTGCCCTGCTGCAGGCAGATGGTCGCCCGGTCGAGCTGCCTGACCTGCGTGATATCGAGGGACTTGCGGACGAGAAATCCCTGGCCGTCGTAGAAGGTGATGGCCGGAAAGTTCATGGCCGCCGTGTCGCGCGACAGGGTCCAGGTGGTGTTGCGGGCGAGCACGTCGATCTCGCCCGATTGCAGGGCCGTGAAGCGCGCGGCCGAGGATTGCGGGATGAAGCGCACGGCCTCCGGGTCGTCGAAGATCGCCGCCGCCAGCGCCCGGCAGAAATCGACGTCGAGGCCGGTCCAGCGGCCCTGGCCGTCGGGCACGCTGAAGCCAGCCACCCCGGGGCTGACCCCGCAGACGAGGTGCCCGCGCGCCTTCACCTGCGCGAGGGTGGCCTCGGCCCGGGCCGGCTCGGCCTTCGCGGGTTCGGCCCTGGCGGGGAGGGGCGCGCCGAGGAGGGCGAGGGCGAGGAGCAGCGCAGCCTTCGGTCGAACCACGCGCATCGGCCTCCACGATCGAATGTCCATCCGGGCGACCTCTAACAGGGTCGCCCGGCCGAGTGAAAGGTCAGGGGGCGTCCGCCGGCGGGCCGGCTTCCTCCCAGGCCTGGAGCCAGGCCTGCCGGTCGGCCGAGCCCTCCGGATAGGGACAGGTCTCGGCGGGCTTGCCGTGGGTGCGGGCGTTGCGCCCCTGGATGAACGGGCTGTCGCTGGCGGTGGCCGTGGCGTCGGGATCCGGTGGCATGCGGCGAACTCCTGGAGGAAGGCGGCGCGGGCAGCGGCGCCGGGCGGTTCGTTAACGGCCCTGGGCTAAAGCTGTTGCGGTTCCTTGTTCGCGTATCTGGGAAGTGCGTCGCCGTGCGTATCCTGCGTTCCCTCACCGTGGCCGGTCTCTTCGGGATCAGCCTGACCATCGTCGGCTTCACCTGCGTCGACCGCCTCGGCCATCCGGTGGTGGTGGCCGCGCCGCCCGTGCCCGCCCTGGCCCGCCCGGTGCTGGTGGATCCCATCGCCACGGGGGCGCTCCCCGAGCCCCCCGCCCCCATGAAGACCGCCAAGGCCGCCCGGCCGAAGGCGGTGGAGGGGTTCGACACCGAGCGCCTCAACGCCCTCATGCGCGGCGACCCCGCCGTCACCCTGTCGCGCACGCGCTGATGCTATAAGCCCCGTTGCGCGGAGCGATCCGCGAAGGGGAGCCTTCGACCTTGGGCCTGATCTACGCGCTCGGCGCCTATCTCAGCTGGGGCCTCGTCGTCCCGGTGCATTTCCGACTCCTCGACGCGGTGCCGGCCACCAGCATCCTGGCCCACCGCATCGTCTGGTCGGCGGTGCTCGTGGCCGGGCTGCTGCTGGCCCTGCGCCGGCGCATCCGCAACCCGTTCCCGTTGCGGCCCCGGCACGGCTGGCTCGTGCTCTCGGCCGGCCTCATCGGGGTGAACTGGCTGCTCTACCTGCGGGCCGTCCAGTCCGGGCACATGCTGGATGCCAGCCTCGGCTATTTCATCAACCCGCTCATGAGCGTGGTGCTGGGCGCCGCGGTGCTGGGCGAGCGCCTGCGCCCGGTCCAGGTCGCGGCCGTGGCCCTTGCCGCCGGGGCCGTGCTCCTGGCGGTGGTGGTGGCCGGCCACCTGCCCTGGGTGTCCCTGGCGCTCGCGGCGAGCTTTTCCCTCTACGGCCTCGTGCGCAAGGTGGTGGGGGTCGACGCCATGGTGGGCTTCGCCGCCGAGACCACCGTGCTCCTGCCCGTGGCCCTGGGCTACCTCGTCCTGTTCGCGCCGCCCGTGATGACGGGGGACCCCGTGCGGGCCGGACTCCTCGTGCTCACGGGCGTCACCACCGCCCTGCCGCTGATCTGGTTCGCCGCCGCCGCCGAGCGCCTGACCCTCGCGACCCTCGGCCTGATGCAGTACCTCGCCCCGAGCTGCCTCCTCGTCCTCAGCGTCGCCGCCTACGGCGAGCGCCTGGAGCCGCACCGGATGGTGCTGTTCGGCTTGATCTGGCTGTCGCTGGCCCTCTACGCGGCGGACGCGTTCCGCGCGGCGCGGAAGGCGCGGGCGGCCTGAACCGGCCGCGTCCCCCGGCATTCGCGCGTCCCGCCTCCGCGACGCGGCCCCTCGCCGGGGAACCACCCGCCGTGCGACCGTCTCCGATCCGCAATCGGAAAAGCCCCGCATGAGCCCCAACCGCATCACCGACATCCCCGGCCTGCGCGTCGGCCACGCCGAGGATCTGCGCCTGGGCAGCGGTGTCACCGCGCTGGTCTTCGACGCGCCCGTGGTGGCGGGCGTCGACGTGCGCGGCGGCGGACCCGGCACCCGCGAGACCGACCTCCTCGATCCCGAGCGCACGGTGGAGCGCATCGATGCGATCGTGCTGTCGGGCGGGTCGGCCTTCGGCCTCGACGCGGCGGCGGGCGTCATGGCGGCTTTGGCCGAGGCCGGGCGCGGCTTCGCCGTCGGCTCTGCCCGGGTGCCCATCGTGCCCGGCGCCGTGCTGTTCGACCTCCTCAACGGCGGCGACAAGGACTGGGGCCGATTCCCGCCCTACCGCGACCTCGGCTACGCGGCGGCGCGGGCGGCGGCCGTGGACTTCGCCCTGGGCTCCGTCGGGGCCGGCACGGGGGCGACCACGGCCAACCTCAAGGGCGGCGTCGGCTCGGCCTCGGCGGAGGTCGCGGGCCTGTCGGCCCGGATCGGCGCCCTCGCCGCCGTCAACGCCTTCGGCCGGGTCACCGTGGGGGACGGGGCGCACTTCTGGGCGGCGCCCTACGAGGTCGGCGACGAGTTCGGAGCCTTGGGCTTTCCGCGCCACATGCCGCCCGAGGCGTTCGACTGGCCGCGCAAGCACGCGGGCCCGGCCGGCGCCAGCACGACCCTCGCCGTCGTTGCGACCGACGCGATCCTCACCAAGGCCCAGGCCAGGCGCCTCGCGGTGATGGCCCAGGACGGCCTCGCCCGGGCGATCCACCCGGTCCACACGCCCCTCGACGGCGACGTGGTCTTCGCCGTGGCGACGGGGCGGGTGCCGCTGGCCGACCCCGTCGGCGACCTCGCGCGCCTCGGCGACGCCGCCGCCCGGACCCTGGCGCGGGCCGTGGCCATCGGGGTCTTTTCCGCGACGTCCCTGCCGGGCTTTGAGCGGATGCCGCCGGCGTGGACCGACTGCTTCGGGCCAGGAGGCTGAAGGCGGCTGACGCGCGAAACCGTGATGGCCGGGTCGGAACGCGGCCCGGGTCCGGGCCATTGCCCGGCCGGAGCCCCGCGTCACCCATCCGATCGTGGCGGCCCCCGGGCCGGTTCGGCCCCATCCGGGGATCGGCCCGAACGCCGCAAGCGAGACCCCCATGACCGATCTCTCCCGCCGCAGCCTGATCGCCGCCACCGCCGGCGGCGCCCTGATGAGTTCGGCCGCCCGCGCCGCCGGCCCAGGTGTCCCTCCGGCAGGTTTCCCCCCGGGCGGCGTCGTCCCGGAGCGCGGGACGCAGGGCGCCCCGATTCTCGGCCCGCGCAACCCGGCGCGCGAGGCGCAGGACCCGTTCACAGTGCTGCCGCCGAAGACCGACCACGGCACCATGCCCAACCTCAAATGGTCGTTCGCCGACAGCCACATGCGCCTGGAGGAGGGCGGCTGGGCCCGGCAGACCACCATTCGCGAACTTCCGGTCTCGAAGGCCATGGCGGGGGTGAACATGCGCCTCAGGGCCGGCGTCGTGCGGGAGATGCACTGGCACAAGGAAGCGGAGTGGTCCTACATGCTCCAGGGCCGGGCCCGCATCACCGCCATCGACGCGCAGGGCCGCACCTTCGCGGACGATGTCGGCCCCGGCGACCTCTGGTACTTCCCCTCCGGCATTCCCCACTCGATCCAGGCCCTGGAGAGCGACGGCACCGACGGCTGCGAATTCCTCCTCGTCTTCGACGACGGCGCATTCTCTGAGGATTCGACCTTTCTTCTCACCGACTGGCTTGCCCATACTCCGAAGGACATTCTGGCCAAGAATTTCGGGATCCCCGAGGCGGCGTTCGCCCGGATCCCCGAGAAGGAGCTCTACATCTTCCCCGGCCCCAAGCCGGGTCCGCTTTCCGACGACCGAATGGGCGGAGCCGGCTCGATCCCCGAGGGCTTCAGCCACCGGATGCTGGCCCAGGCGCCGATCCGCACCAAGGGCGGCACGGTGCGGATCACCGATTCGACGGTCTTTCCCGCCTCCAAGACCATCGCGGCGGCCCTGGTCGAGCTCGAGCCCGGCGCCATGCGCGAGTTGCACTGGCACCCCAATGGCGACGAATGGCAGTTCTACATCGCGGGGGAGGGGCGCATGACCGTGTTCGGCTCCGAATCGAAGGCGCGGACCTTCGATTACCGCGCCGGGGACGTGGGCTACGTGCCCTTCGCCATGGGCCACTACATCGAGAACACTGGCCAGGGCCCCCTGACCTTCCTGGAGATGTTCCGGACGCCGACCTACGCCGACATCTCCTTACGCCAGTGGCTCGCCCTGACCCCCCACGCCCTGGTGGCGGCGCATACGGGAATCGACCGGGCGCTCATCGATGGCCTGCCGCAGGGCAAGGACCCGGTGATCGGACGGCCGCCCGCCTAACCCTCCGCCGACCCTTCCGCCTCCGCCCTCGCATCGGTGATGAGCGCGGCCAGCCCCGCATCGACCTCGGCGCCGAGCATCGCCCGCTCGGCGTCGGTGAGGTCGGCGGCCCAGCCGCGCTGCCCGAACCCCTCGGCGCATTTGGCGCGCTCGGCAGTGAGATAGGCCTCCGTCTCGGCCGGCCGCGTCCGCATGGCCTCGACGAGGCCGAACCAGGCGGCCCGCTCGACCACGGCGAGGCGGGCGCGCAGGCGGATCATCACCGCGCGGTCGGGGGCGACATCATCCATGGCGGAGGGCCTGCATGGCGGGGTCCTGTCGAAGCGGGGTCCTGTCGAACGCTCAGCGCCGGGGTTCGCAGCGCGTCTTCACGTAGGTGTCCCGGTCGTTGCCGTGGCCCGCATTGGCGGCGAGCACCGGCCCCTGCATCAGGCATTCCTGAAGCGTGTGGGCCGGACCGGTGATGATGTCGAGGGCCGTCTCCCGCGAGCAGTCGGGGGCCTGGACGGTGGAGGCGCAGATGAGGGCGACGACGAGGACTGGGTTCATGACCGGTGACCTAGATCGCGTGCCGGGCACGGCAAGGCCGGGACGCCGCCGGCCCTGCAGGGAAATGCCGGATCCGTTGCCGCACCCTCCCGCCGCGCCGGGCGGTCCCTGCATCCGCCCCGTCGATCCCGTTCCGTACCCGATCTGTTCGAAGATTTGTGTGAATCATAGTGCGCGGATCATTGTCCTGGGCTTTTGAGCCTAGGATAAAACGACTGGAGAGGCCGGGATCGGAAGGTCACTTTAGGGACAAAACCGGAACGGAGTGGAACGCACCTGTGGAAGCCCGGCGCGTCGCCCGATCCGGACCCGTCCCCGCATGTTAAGGTTTCCGTGCAAATGCCGTGATGCGGCGGGGCGGGTCCCGGCGTTCGGCAACCGGAGCGGGCATGAGCGTCGGCATCGAGATGGGACTGAGCATGGGGCCGGGCGCGGAGCCCGCCCGCCTCGACCTCGAGGAACTGCTGGCGACCCGTCTCCTCGTCCAGGGCAATTCGGGTTCGGGCAAGTCGCACCTCCTGCGCCGCCTCCTCGAGCAGAGCGCCGGATCGGTCCAGCAGGTGATCGTCGATCCGGAAGGCGACTTCGTCACCCTGGCGGAGGCCTACGGCCACGTGGTGGTGGACGGCGCCCACGGCGAGGCCGACCTCCAGGCCATCGCCGCCCGGGTGCGGGCCCACCGGGTCTCCGTGGTCCTCACCCTGGAGAGCCTCGACATGGAGGCGCAGATGCGCGCCGCGGCCGCCTTCCTCGGCGGCCTGTTCGAGGCCGAGCGCAGCCACTGGCACCCGGTCCTCGTCGTCGTCGACGAGGCGCAGATCTTCGCCCCCGCCGCCGCCGGCGACGTCTCCGACGAGGCGCGCAAGGCCTCCCTCGGGGCCATGACCAACCTCATGTGCCGGGGCCGCAAGCGGGGCCTCGCCGGCATCATCGCCACCCAGCGCCTCGCCAAGCTCGCCAAGAACGTCGCGGCGGAAGCCACCAACTTCCTCATGGGCCGCACCTTCCTCGACATCGACATGGCGCGGGCCGCCGACCTCCTGGGCCTCGACCGGCGCGGGGCCGAGCGGTTCCGCGACCTGGCGCGCGGCGAGTTCGTGGCCCTCGGGCCCGCCCTCAGCCGGCGGCCCCTGGCCCTGCGCATCGGCCCCGTCACCACCTCGGCGCGCTCGGGCTCGCCGAAGCTCGTCCCCCTGCCGGCCCCGGCGGACGCGGATCTCCGCGCCCTCATCCTCACCCGCTCGGCCGAGGACGGCGCCCCGGCCTGGGCCCCGGCGCCGCGCACGCCCCCGGTCCCGCGCGCGACCCCGGCCGACCTCATGCGCGAGCTCAGCGCCTACCGGCCCGAGCCCGTGGCGGCGCCCGAGCCCCTGAGCGAGGAGGAGATCCGCGCCGGCTGCGACGCGGTCCTGCGCGGCATCGCCGCCGATCCCGATGCCGGCGGCCAGCCCGTGGCGGTGGTGTATCAGGACTTCCTCGTGCGCTGCCGGATGCGCGGCCTCGACGGCGAGTCCCTGAGCCTCGCCAGCTTCCGCCGCCGCCTCGGCGTGGCCCGTGCGGGCCTCGACGAGGCCGAGCCGGCGGAGGCCGACGGGCGCTGGGACGAGGCGCAGGCCGCCGCGGCGGCCCTCCCCGACGAGGTCCAGGGCCTGTTCCTCATGCTGGCCCGCGCGGCGCTGGCGGGCGAGCCGTGTCCCGGCGACGAGGCCCTGGCCCGGGCCATCGGCAGCCGCTCGCCCGGCCGGGCCAAGCGCCTGCTGGCCTATGTCGAGACCCGGGGCACCATCGTCTGCCGCACGGATTATCGCGGCAACCGCGTCGTCGCCCTGCCGTCCCTCAACTGCGAGACGGCGCCGGGCGACCCGAAAGCCCCGATGGGCGACCTGAAGGGCGCGGAGGAGAAGGGGGCCGCGCCCGAGGCCAAGCCGGCTTCCGCCGCGGCCCCGCCGATGCCCGAGATGCCGGGCCTGTTCGCGGCCGAGTAGCCCCGGCCGCGACGCGGTTCCCCGACCGGCCGCCCGGACTTACCGCCGAGACTTGCCGCCTACTTGATCACCGCGCAGGCGATGCGCGGGCCGGCCCCGCCGATGGGCTGGGTGGCGTGGTCGTCGGGGTTGGCGTGGATGATGAGCGCCGAGCCGTCGCCGTCCTTCAGCCCGCCCTCGCCCGTGAGCGGCGTCTCGCTCGACACCTCGGCGTTCACCGAGCCGTCGGCATTGGCGAAGACGTTGGGCAGGTCGCCCTCGTCCGGGCCCTCGGGGTTGAGCAGGCCGTGCTTGCTCTGGTCGTGGTTCACGTGGGCCTTCGACTTCTCGAACTTCTCCGTGTCCGAGCAGTCGCCCACCGCGTGGAAATGGATGCCGTGCCAGCCGGGCGGCAGGCCGCCTGCGTTGATCGTCACCCGCATCACCAGGGTGTTGGCCCCGTCGCGCAGGGCGATCCGGCCGATGGCCTCGCCCTTGCCGTTCTGGATGTCGGCCTCGAAGGCCTGGGGGGCCGCCGGTGCGGCGGCGGGTGCCGCGGCCGGTGCCGGCGGCGTCGCCGGCGTCCCCTGGGCGAGGGCGGCGGCGGCGGTCAGGGCCAGGCAGGGGATGCCGAGGAGGGGGATGATCGACAGGACGCGTCTCATGGAATGGCTTTCCTCTCCACGCCGGGGGCGCTTGCGAATCTCAACGAGGCAGGGACCCGGGTCGATCCGGGACGTACCAATTCAGTCCACCGCAGGGCATGCCGCTCCGGACGCCGCCGCGCAAGCGGTTCGCGCCCGCCGCCGCGTCAGCGGTCTGCCCTCGGGAACGGCGGGGCCCGCCTTCGTTCGCTCTGTGGACGTCGTGTTGAGACTTCCTTAAGGTTTTCTCCGATCCGGGCGGGCTCGTCTTCGATTCGCGTCACCCCGCTCGGCGCGGGCCGGAACCGATCGGGAGAGCCGCATGTCCATCCAGATCCGCTTGTCGGTTCACTTGCCGATCCGCTTGGTCGCCGGGCTGGCCCTGGGCTGGGCCGGCGCCGCCACGGCGCAGACCGCCCCCGCCGAGCGGGCCTGGACCGATCCTCCGGCGCGGGGGGCCGTGGCACCGCCCGTCGCCCGGCCCGCCCC
>NZ_VRUZ01000053.1:0-27946 GCF_008039485.1 Methylobacterium sp. WL69
GGCCGGGGGCAGGGGCGTCGCCTCGGCCGCCTTGGGCTCTTCGGGCTTAGTGTCGGCCGGTTTCGCCGCCGGCGCGGACAGCTCCGGCGGCCGCTCGGGCGGACGCGGCGCGTCGAGGGTCGGACCGGCCGGAGGGGAGGGGGCGGCCCCGAGGTCCGCGGGCCGAGCCGGCGGCAGCGGCGGCGGTACCGGGACCGCGCTGTCCTGCGCCGCGAGCCCGGCCCCGAGCAGGGGGACGAACAGGGCGGAGACGACGATCCCGCGATGGAGGCGCCGGGATGCGGCGTTGAGTGAGCGCGGGGGCATCCGGGTTCCGTTTTCTGCCTGGGGTCGCGCGGAGCATCGCGGTTCCGGGGCGCGCAGCAAGGGCGAAGGGGCAACAGCCGTGGCGCAAAGGTCGGGCACGGCCTTTGCACCGGGGCGGGGCGGTGCTTACCTTGCGGCTGGGACACGATCCGCGAACTCAGGATGACCATGACCGCCGGCACCACCCCCGCTCCCGCCTCCAGCCCCACCGGCGCGTCGATCGGGCCGTTCGCGGAGCACGCCTGGGCGACGCCCCACGGCCTGCCGCCGTTCGAGCGCATCGAACCCGCCCATTACCTGCCGGCCTTCGAGGCGACCCTCGCCGCGCACACGGCCGAGATCGCCGCCATCGCGAAGAACCCGGAGGCCCCGGACTTCCACAACACCGTGGGCGCCCTGGAGCGGGCCGGCCTCGCCCTCGACCGGGTCGCGGGCGTGTTCTTCAACCTCAGCGGCAGCCACACCAACCCCGAGCTCCAGGCGGTGGAGCGCTCGATCTCGCCCGTCCTCGCCCGCCACGGCAGCGCCATCTATCTCGACCCCGACCTGTGGGCCCGCATCTCGGCCGTGGATGCCGAGGCCGAAGCCCTCGG
This sequence comes from Methylobacterium sp. WL69, assembly GCF_008039485.1. NCBI lineage: Bacteria > Pseudomonadati > Pseudomonadota > Alphaproteobacteria > Hyphomicrobiales > Methylobacteriaceae > Methylobacterium > Methylobacterium sp. WL69. Next base: position 900 of record NZ_VRUZ01000053.1, read on the forward strand.
GCCGGAGGAACGCCGGGTGCTCGAGCGCTACCGCACGCGCTTCCGCCTGTCCGGCGCCGATCTTCCCCCCGAGGCCAAGACCCGCATGGCCGAGATCGCCGGGCGGCTCGCCGAACTCGGTACCAGCTTCAGCCAGAACCTGCTCGCCGACGAGGGCGCCTTCGCCCTGCCCCTCGACGCGGAAGAGGATCTCGCCGGCCTGCCGCCGTTCCTGCGCGCCGCCGCCGCCGCCGCCGCCAAGGAGCGGGGCGGCCAGCACGGCCACGTCATCACCCTGTCGCGCTCGCTGATCGAGCCGTTCCTGGTGTTCTCCACCCGGCGGGACCTACGCGAGCGCGCCTACGCCGCCTGGTCGAAGCGCGGCGAGAACGGCGGCGAGACCGACAACCGCGGCCTCATCGCCGAGACCGTGGCCCTGCGCGCCGAGCGGGCGCGCCTGCTCGGCTTCGACAGCTTCGCCCACCTCAAGCTCTCCGACACCATGGCGGGCACCCCCGACAACGCCATGGCCCTGCTGCGCAACGTCTGGACCCCGGCCCACCACCAGGCGGCGGCCGAACGCGACCGGCTCCAGGCCATCGTCCGGGCCGAGGGGCACGAGTTCGCCCTCGCCCGGCACGATTGGCGCCACTACGCGGAGAAGCTGCGCCGGGCCGAGCACGACCTCGACGAGGGCGAGATCAAGCCGTACCTGTCGCTGGACGGCGTCATCGCCGCCGCCTTCGACACGGCGACCCGCCTGTTCGGCCTGCGGTTCGAGGAACTCGCCGACGTGCCGCGCTACCACCCCGACGTGCGGGCCTGGGCCGTCCGCGACGCCGACGGCGCCGAGGTCGGCGTCTTCCTCGGCGACTACTTCGCCCGGGCCTCGAAGCGCAGCGGCGCCTGGATGAGCGCCTTCCGCTCGCAGGAACGCCTCAACGGCGTCGTCACGCCGGTCATCGTCAACGTGATGAACTTCGCCAAAGCCCCGGACGGCGAGGCGACCCTGTTGTCGTTCGACGACGCCCGCACCCTGTTCCACGAGTTCGGCCACGCCCTGCACGGCCTCCTGTCGGACGTGACCTTTCCGCTCCTGTCCGGCACCGCCGTGGCCCGCGACTTCGTCGAGCTGCCCTCCCAGCTCTACGAGCACTGGCTCGAGCAGCCGGAGGTCCTGCGCCGGCACGCCCGCCATTACCGCACGGGCGAGCCGATGCCGGAGGATCTGCTGAAGCGCCTGCTCGCGGCCCGCACCTTCAACCAGGGCTTCGCCACCATCGAGTACACCTCCTCGGCCATCGTCGACATGACCCTGCACCTGTCGAGCGCCGGCGAGGACGGCCTCGACGTCCAGGCGTTCGAGGCCGACGCCCTCGCCCGCATCGCCATGCCGGCGGAGATCTCCATGCGGCACCGCTCGCCGCACTTCGCCCATATCTTCTCCGGGGAAGGCTACGCCGCCGGCTACTACAGCTACCTGTGGTCGGAGGTCCTCGACGCCGACGCCTTCGACGCGTTCCGCGAGGCCGGCGACATCTTCCACCCCGAGACGGCGGCGCGCCTGCGCAAGTTCGTCTACGGCGCCGGCAACCTGCGCGATCCGGGCGAGGCCTACACGGCCTTCCGGGGGCGGCTGCCGAGCATCGAGCCGCTCCTGCGCCAACGGGGGCTCGCGGCCTGAGCGGGGCCCGGCGGCCCAAGCGGCCGCCCGCCATGGTAACGCTTTGGTAAACAAGCATGCTTAACCAATGCTTCCTGATCATTCGGGAAGCATCGGTCATGACGGGCACGGTCGGAACGGCGTCGGACACCTCGCCGGAAGCGCTGCTGAAGCAGGCGGTGATGGGGGCCAGACCGGCGGCGAAGCCGGCCGCAGAGGCCGCTCCGACGCCGGCCGTCGCGCCCGCACCTCGGATGCGCCGCGTCGATCCGCGTCTCGCCGGCCTCGTCGGCACGGCGCTCCTCGTCGGCGCCGGCCTCGGCGCCGGCGCGACCCGCCTCGGTGCCACGGGCGAGGACCGCGCCGCCACCGCCATGGCGCAGCTCCAGCATCAGCTCGGCACCGCCCGGGCCGAGACGGACCGGATCGCCACGGCCCTGGCCCAGCTCGGCAAGGGCCTGGCGCAGGTGCAGGACGGCACGGAGGCGGTGCGCGGCGAGGTCCGCACCCGCGGCACCGCCGTGATGGAGCGTGTCGGCCGGTCGGAACAGGCGCTCGCCGCCAAGCTCGCGGCGCTGAGCGAGCGCGTCGAACAGAATGAGAAGGATCAAGCCGCACGCCTCACGGCCCTGACGGCGCAGGTGGAGAAGCGCGCCGCCGTTCCCGCACCGGCCCCCGTCGCCGCCAAGGCGGTGCCGGACAAGGCGGTGGAGCCGACGGAGACCGGGGCGATCACCGACAAGGCCCACGCCGCGCCAAAGCCCCCCGCCAGCGACAACTGGGCCGTTCGCGAGGTCTATGACGGGATCGCTGTCCTGGAGGACCGCAAGCGCCGCCTCGTCGAGGTCGGGATCGGCGATACGGTTCCGGGTGTCGGCCGCATCGAGACCATCGAGCGCCGGGGGCGGGCCTGGGCCGTCGTGACCCGGCAGGGCGTCATCACCGCCCAGACCTGGTAGGGCGCCACGATCCGGTCGACACGTCCGCGCATGCGAAAAGCCGCCTTCCCATCATGGGAGGACGGCTTCAATGCGACAACGGCACCAACGGAAAACCGGAGCGGTTGCGGGGGAACAAGAGCGACCCCGCAGCGAACTCAGGTCGCCTGGGCCTCGATCTCCGCCTCGGCCGGCCGCATGGGATAATGCGGCTCGATGGTCATCGGATCGGCCATCATCGAAGCGCGGACGGCACGGTTGCGGCCATGCGTCAGGGCGCGGGTCCGGGCCTCCTGCGAGGGGTGCAGGATGGCGGCGAGGAAGGCGTGGCCCTCGAACTCCGCATCGAGATTCTTGGCTTCGAACACTGGCATGGCGTTCACCGACCCGGCGCCGTTGAGGACTCCATGGGGAGCCGCGACCCGGTCATTGGCAGAAACCGGGGATAACGCGAAAAAGTTCCGGGCGCACGCCATAATTGATGCTTAATTTACGATTGCGCAGTTTCGACGCTATTTCCCGTGCGGCGGCGCACCCGAATACATCGTTTCCTTGAGAAACGCGCCCCGCGAGCAACCGAAACGTACGGCCCGCTCCCGTGACCGCGCCACCGTGATGCCCAAAAGTCGCCTGATTCGGTCGGAACGATCCGGTCCCCCGTCGTCGCACCGGGCCGGACCGGCTCTCACGGCCGGGCCAACTCGGCCTTCAGCAGCTCGGTGTTGATGGCGAAGGCCGCCATCGCCCCCTCGGCCGCCGCGACTACGGCGAACTGGACCCGCCGCGAGGCGTCGCCGGCGACGTAGAGGCCGGGCACGTTGGTGGCCTCGTACTCCCCCGTCGGCACGATGCCCTTCGGGGACAGGTCGCAGCCGAGTTGCGCGATGAGGGGCGACGGGCGGCATCCCCCGGGGGTGAGGAAGAGCGCCCGGCAGGGAAGGCCCGTCCCGTCCGCGAAGACCAATCGCTCCGCCGCGGTCCCATCCCCCGTCAGGCGGGCCACGGCGCCGTCCGCCACGGCGATGCCGTTGCGGGCGAGGCGGGCCCGGTCGGGCTCCGACAGGGTGTCGGCCCGGTCGTCGGTGCAGAGAGTGACGTCGCGGCTCCAGACGGTGAGCTCGAGGGCGAGCGCCGCCCCGGCATGACCATGGCCGTAGGCGACGAGTGGCCGGTCGCGGCTCTCGTAGCCGTCGCAGTACGGACAGGTGTGGACGCCGCGTCCCCAGTAGGTGTCGAAGCCCGCGACGGCGGGCAGGTCCTGGCGCAGCCCCGTGGCGAGGATCAGCCGGCGTCCCCGCGCGGTGGCGCCGTCGGCGAGGACCACCGCGAAGGCGTCGCCGTCGCGGTCGGCCCGCGTCACCTCGGCGGTGCGGCATTCCACCGACGGATAGCGGTCGAGATCGGCCCTGGCCTGGGCCCGCAGGTCGGCGGGCGCCGTGCCGTCGCGGGTGAACAGGCCCCAGGTCCGGGGCGTCGCGGCGTTGCGGGGCTCCCCGGCGTCGATGAGGAGGACCGAACGGCGGCAGCGCCCGAGGATGAGCGCGGCGTTGAGGCCGGCGGGTCCGCCGCCGACGATGATCGCATCATGCATCGGAACCGCTCCGGCACCCCGGTGCCGTCTCACCAACGGCCGAAGCGGCCAGCCGTTGCGCGGCACGAAAAAGGGCGCCCGCGGCGCCCTCTTCCGTTCGCGATCCGGCGGGTCGTCTCAGGCGGCCGGGGCGGCGGCCTTCACCGGGATGCCCTTCTCGGACAGGAACTGTTGCAGCTCGCCCGACTGGAACATCTCGCGGGTGATGTCGCAGCCGCCGACGAACTCGCCCTTCACGTAGATCTGCGGGATCGTCGGCCAGTTCGAGAACGCCTTGATGCCGTCGCGGATCGCCATGTCGTCGAGGACGTTCACGCCCTTGAACGGCACTTCGAGGTAGTTGAGGATCTGCACGACCTGACCCGAGAAGCCGCACATGGGAAATTGCGGCGTGCCCTTCATGAACACGACGACGTCCTGGGATTCGATCTCGGTCTGGATGGCGGTGTTGGCGTCGGTCATGGAAATCCTCGTTTGGTCTGGAACGGCGTGCGTCACCGTTGAGGTCAGGATTGATTCGTCGATTTCAAGGCCGTCGCGTCCGCAATGGCCCGGAGGGCGGCATCCAGATCGAAGGGCGCGACGAGAAGGTCGTCCGGTCCCAGGGGGCATCGTGCCGGCAGGTGGGGAAGCAGAGTGCCGCCATAGGTGGTCAGACCCAGTTTCGCCTGTGATTGAGCCACGGCCCAGATCTTGTCCCAATCCAGCCGTTGGCGCATCGACCGCTCGTAGCGGGTGAACGCGGCGACCTGGAAGGTGCCGGCCTCCTTGCGCCAATGCTCGACCGACAGGGTATCGGGCGCGGACAAGCGTTTGAGCAAATGCGCCAGTGTCTGCGCCAGCAGGCTCTCCACGGCACCGATCTGCGAACGCCCCACGCTCTCGATTTCCTCGGCGACGTTCTCCCAATCGAGGATGTTGGACAGGTCCGGCCGGCGCGCGAGTTCGCGAAGGGTCGAGGCCTGCTGCTCGGCCCAGGTCACGATATCGTCGTCATAGAGGCTCGGCTGGTCCATGCGGTCCACCTCGTGAGGTCTCTCGTTTCTGAGGGACGCCCGCCGTGAGTGCAAGGGCGTGGAGGGCGCCAGGACACGTCGTCGATCGGCCTAATGCGTATCCTTGGGCGTGTTGAGGATCTGCGCCAATCGCTCGAGCGCCCAATCCATGGTGAAGGTCGGGGCGACCAACTCGTCGGGTGTGAACGGCATGTGTTCCGGTAAACCGGAGACAAGCCGGTCATCGTAGATCCGCAGGGAGATATCGGCCTGGGTCCGCGCCGCATCCCACATCCAGGCCCAGTCGATCCGCTGCCGCATCGCCGGCGTGTAGGCCTTCCGGGCTGCGGCATGGAAAGCCACCACCTCCGAACGCCATGACCGCGTGGATTGGGCACGCGGCGCCGACATGTACTTCAGGACGTGAATGAGCACGAGAAGCAGCTTCTGCTCGACTGCGCTGATCTGCGACCGGCCCACACTCTCGATCTCCTCGGCGACGTTCTCCCAATCGAGCATGTTGGACAGGTCGGGCCGGCGCGCGAGGTCGCGAACGGCTGCGGCTTGCCGCTCCGCCCAAATCACGATGTCGTCGTCGTAAAGGCTGGGTTGATCCATGGGGTCGCCCCGGGAGTCGATGCCATCAATCCTGCGGGACGCCCGTGGTGAGCGCAAGGGCGTGGAGCACGCCCCCCATGCGCCCCTGGAGCGCGCCGTAGACCATCTGGTGCTGGGCCACCCGGGTCTTGCCCTTGAAGGCGGCGGACAGGACGGTGGCGGCGTAGTGGTCGCCGTCGCCGGCCAGATCCTTGATCTCGATCCGGGCGTCGGGCAGGGCCTCCCGGATCATCGCCTCGATCTCGCGCGCGTCCATGGGCATGGGGTGAGTTCCTCGTGAGTGTTCGGGATCGGGCGGGGACGGGCCTCTAAGCGGGGACGCCGGCGGGCTGGCTCGCCATGTAGGCGGGCAGCCAGCCCTCGTGGGCGTCGCGCAGTTCGGCCAGGGCGATGGTCTGGCCGCCGGGCAGGGTCAGGGTGTCGCCCCCCGTCACGCCGACCACGAGGGCGTCGATGCCCTGCGCCGAGGCGCTGTAGAGGAGGTCGGGCGCGGTCTCGGGGTCCACGGCGAGGAGGTAGCGGGCCTGATCCTCACCGAACAGGTAGGCGTGGGTCGCCATGCCGGCGGGCACCTCGGGGAGCGCCGCCCCGATGCCGCCGGCCATGGCCATTTCGGCCAAGGCCACGGCGAGGCCGCCATCGGAGAGGTCGTGCACGGTGTCGACCTGACCGGAGACGATGAGGCCGCGCACGAAGTCGCCGTTGCGGCGCTCGGCGGCGAGATCGACGGGCGGGGGCGCGCCCTCCTCGCGGCCGGCGATCACCGCGAGGTAGACGGACTGGCCGAGCCAGCCGGCGGTGTCGCCGATGAGCACCAGGAGGTCGCCCTCGCGCTTGAGGGCGAGGGTGGCGTGGCGGGTCACGTCGGCCAGCACGCCGACGCCGCCGATGGTCGGGGTCGGCAGGATTCCGACGCCGTTGGTCTCGTTGTAGAGGGAGACGTTGCCGGACACGACGGGGAAGTCCAGGGCCAGGCAGGCCTCGCCGATGCCCTTGAGGCAGCCGACGAGTTGGCCCATCACCTCGGGCTTCTCGGGGTTGCCGAAGTTGAGGTTGTCGGTGATGGCGAGCGGCGTCGCCCCCACGGCCGTGATGTTGCGCCAGGCTTCCGCCACGGCCTGCCGCCCGCCCTCGACGGGATCGGCCTCGCAGTAGCGCGGCGTCACGTCGGCGGTCATGGCGAGGCCCTTGGGGCCATCCTCGACCCGCACGATGGCGGCGTCCCCGCCGGGCTTCTGCACGGTGTTGCCGCCGATGAAGTGGTCGTACTGCTCGTAGACCCAGCGCTTCGACGACAGGTCCGGCGAGCCGACGAGGCGCTTCAGCGCCTCCGCGCTGCCCAGGGTCTCGGGCACGTCGGAGGCCAGGATGACGGGCTGGTGGGTGTTGGCGATGTGAGGCCGGTCGTAGAGGGGCGCCTCGTCGCCGAGTTCCTTGATCGGCAGGTCGGCCATCACCACGCCGTCGTGCTTGACCACGAAGCGGAGGGTGTCGGTGGTGTGGCCGATGATCGCGAAATCGAGGCCCCACTTCACGAAGATCGCCTCCGCTTCCGCCTCCATGCCGGGCTTCAGGACCATGAGCATGCGCTCCTGGCTCTCCGACAGCATCATCTCGTAGGCGGTCATGCCCGCCTCGCGGGCCGGGACCTTCTCGATGTGGAGCTCGACGCCGAGGTCGCCCTTGGCGCCCATCTCGACGGCCGAGCAGGTCAGCCCCGCCGCGCCCATGTCCTGGATCGCGATGACGGCGCCCGACGCCATAAGTTCGAGGCAGGCCTCCAGCAGCAGTTTTTCGGCGAAGGGGTCGCCGACCTGAACCGTGGGGCGCTTCGATTCCGAGGCGTCGTCGAACTCGGCCGAGGCCATGGTGGCGCCGTGGATGCCGTCGCGGCCGGTCTTCGAGCCGAGATAGACGATGGGATTTCCCACCCCCGTGGCCGCCGCGTAGAAGATCGCGTCGGTCTTCGCCAGGCCCACCGCCATGGCGTTGACGAGGATGTTGCCGTCGTAGCGCGAGTGGAAGCCCATGAGGCCGCCCACCGTCGGCACCCCGAAGGAATTGCCGTAGCCGCCGATGCCGGCGACCACCCCCGACACGAGGTGGCGGGTGCGCGGATGGTCGGGCGAGCCGAAGCGGAGCGCATTGAGCGCCGCGATGGGCCGGGCTCCCATGGTGAACACGTCGCGAAGGATGCCGCCGACGCCCGTGGTCGCGCCCTGGTAGGGCTCGATGAAGCTCGGGTGGTTGTGGCTCTCCATCTTGAAGACGCAGGCGAGGCCGTCGCCGATGTCGATGACGCCGGCGTTCTCCCCCGGCCCCTGGATCACGTGCGGGCCCGAGGTCGGCAGCCCGCGCAGGTGTTTTCGCGAGGACTTGTACGAGCAGTGCTCGTTCCACATGGCCGAGACGATGCCGAGTTCGGTCAGCGTCGGGTCGCGCCCGATGAGGCCGCGGAAGCGGTCGTACTCGTCGGGCGTCAGGCCGTGCTGGCGCACGAGTTCGGGGGTGATCGGAACATCGTTACGGAACATGCGAACCCTCTCGACACGATCCTGCAAAGTCATCTGACCTGCGCGTCCGTCTCGGTCGAGACGGCTCTAGAGGGTTAGGGCGCGCCCTGGCAACACGCGATCGTCCCGCGACCGTTCCGTGCGGGCTACGGAACGGCGGATTCCTCCGTCACACGGGCCCTGGGATGTTCCGCCCCGTCGCGCCAGCGCCGGATCGCGGCGTGGACCGGCTCGGGCCCGGCGACGAAGGCGACGTAGTCGAAGGCGTGCGGGTCGCGGCTCGACATGAGCAGTTGGAAGTGCATGCGGAACAGGTTCCACTTGCGCCGCTTGAGGATGCGCTTCTCGATGAGATCCTCGATGCGGACCTGGATCTCCACCGGCCGGTGCGCCGCCGGCGCCGGGACCCGCGACGCGCTCAGGGGATTGCGCCTGTGGATGGAGAGCCAGTCCCATTTCGCCCGGACGTCGAGCCAGCCGATGGCGTCGCAGGCGGCGACGCGGGCGAGGGCCGCGCGCACGGCGACGGCGCGGGGATCGAGGGTGATCCAGGGAATCACGCTGCCGATGCTGACGAACGAGACCGGGGTGCCGCGCCGGCCGAATTCGGGATCGCGGGTCAGCACCCGGTCGAGGGCTTCGATCCCGAGGAAGCTCGACGAGGAATGGCCGATGACCACGATCTCGCCGGCCCGGCCGTCCGCCGCCCGGATCAGGTCCGCGAAGGCGTCGAGGCGGGCCTGCATCCGCGCATCGGTCCCGCCGGCATGGTCGTGGGTGAAGGCGGTGTCGTCGACGAGGTGGGCGACGTAGAACGGTTTTCCGCGCGTCGCCCCCATGAGCCCGGCCAGGATCGCGTAGGCGAGGACCGGCACGGCGAGGTCGGTCCAATGCCCCGCCGGCAAGGGAAGCAGGCCGACGAGGCCGATGGCACCCAGGACGCTGAGGCCGACGAGCGCGAGGTAGATGAGGTGGACGCCGATGATCACCCGGGAAAAGCGCCTGGCCTCGCGGCGGAAGCGCCGGAGGTAGCCCGACCGCCACAGCCGCCACCACAGGGCCGGCACGGCGAGGAGCCGCCGCGCGTTCCCGCGGGGGAAGCGGGCGGCGACGATGTCGTCCCAGCGCAGGAGGGTGTAGCGGGTCTGCGCCCCGTCCGCCTCCACGCGCCAGTCGAGGCGCAGGCCGTCGGGCGAGCGGTCGGGATCGCCGACCGTGATCGCCATGGCGCGCCGGGTCGCGGTCAGGCGGCTCTCGCGGCGGAACAGGCCCCAGTAGGTCTCGGGCGCGCGCGGGTCGAACCCCGGCATGTAGAAGACTTGGCGCCGGAAGGTCTCGCGCGGCCGTGTCTCGGCTGAAGGGGCGTCCTGAGGGATGGGTCGGTCCGTCCGGTCATGCGTGGATGTGAGTGATTCGCGCCGGGCGCGATGGGCGACAGCGCCCGTCCCTACACGATGCGCATCCCGTCCGACGAGTGCCAAACCGCATCACGCCGATCCGGCCGGCGCGTGCGACAGGAACTCGGCGATGGCCTCGACGAAGCGCGCGCCGTAGGCCTCGCGCTTGCGCTCGCCGACGCCGTGGACCGTGCGCAGGGCGTAGAGATCGACGGGTTTCGAGCGGGCCATCTCGATGAGGGTGCGGTCGGGAAACACCATGAAGGCGGCGATGCCCTCGGCCCGGGCGATGGTGGCGCGCAGGCCGCGCAGGTGCTGGAACAGGGCCTCCGTCGCCGGATCGAGGTCGAGGCTGGCATCGTCGCGGGAGGCCGCACGCTTGCGGTCGCGCGGCTCGGCGACCTTCGGCTCGGGGTCCGGCCGCATCTGGATGGTCTCGCGGCCGAACAGGATCGCCTCGCCCTTGTCGGTGAGCGAGAGCCCGCCGAAGCCGTCGCCGTTCTCGGAGACGGCGCCGGCGGCGAAGAGCTGGCGCAGCATGGCGCGCCAGGCGGCGATGGGCCTGTCGGCGCCGACGCCGAAGGTCTTGAGGGCGGCGTGGCCGTTGCGGCGGATCGGGTCGGATTCCTTGCCGTGGACCACGTCGCAGACATAGGCCGCCCCGAAGCGCTGCCCGGTGCGGACGATGGCCGAGAGCAGCTTCTGCGCCGGCACCGTGGCGTCGACGAGGGAGACGCCCGAGCGGCACAGGTCGCAGCGCCCACACGGCTCGCTGGCTTCGCCGAAGTAGCCGAGCAGGGACTGGCGGCGGCAGGTGGCGCCCTCGCACAGTGCGATCATCGCCTCGAGCTTGCGCCGCTCGACGCGGCGGCGCTCGTCGGGCACCTCCTTCTCGTCGATCTGGCGGCGGCGGAGCGACATGTCGTCGAGGCCGTAGATGGTGAGGGTGTCCGCCGGCAGGCCGTCGCGGCCGGCGCGGCCGATCTCCTGGTAGTAGCCCTCGACGTTGGAGGGCATGTCGGCGTGGCAGACGAAGCGGACGTCGGGCTTGTTGATGCCCATGCCGAAGGCGACGGTCGCGGTCATCACCACCCCGTCCTCCTGCAGGAAGGTGTCCTGGTTCTTCATGCGCGTGCCCTGGTCGAGGCCGGCGTGATACGGCAGGGCGTTGAACCCGTCCTTGGCGAGGCTCTCGGCGAGCTGCTCCGTGCGTTTTCGCGAGGAGCAGTAGATGATCCCGCTCTCGGAGCGGCGGTGCTTGAGGAAGCGCTCGATCTGCCGGGTGGGGTTGTCCTTCGGCACGAAGGTCAGGCGGATGTTCGGCCGGTCGAAGGAATGGACGAAGGCCTTGAGCTCCCGGCCCGCCGGGAACAGCCGCTCGGTGATGTCGGCCCGCGTCGCCTTGTCGGCGGTGGCCGTCAGCGCCACGGTCTGGACGTTGCCCAGGGCCTCGCGGGCGCGCGAGAGGTCGCGGTACTCGGGCCGGAAGTCGTGGCCCCATTGCGAGACGCAATGGGCCTCGTCGACGGCGAGCCGCCGGACGCCGACGCCGCGCAGGGCGTCCATCAGCCCCTCCATCATCAGCCGCTCGGGCGAGACGAACAGGAGGCGAAGGTCCCCGGAGCGGATCCGGCGCCAGGTTTCGCGCGAGGTCGCCTCGGGCACGGAGGAATTGAGGGTCGCGGCCGCGACCCCGAAGCCGAGCATCTGCTGCACCTGATCGTGCATCAGGGCGATCAAGGGCGACACCACCACGGTGAGGGACGATTCCACCAGGGCGGGCAGCTGGTAGGTCATCGACTTGCCCGAGCCCGTGGGCATCACGGCGAACACGTCGGTGCCGTCGAGGACCGCACCGATGACCTCGTCCTGGCCGGGGCGGAAATCGTCGTAGCCGAAGGTCGTTTTCAACGCGGCGCGGGCCTCGTCGAGACGGCTGGTCATCGCAAACCTTGGGGTGGTGATTTCGGGGGTCGGCTTGAAGGGCCACCGTGTAGGCACTACGCTTCGACTGTCTACACGGGAACGATCCTAATGCCTCTCAACATCCGAAGCGAGGAGGTCAATCGCCTCGCGGAGAAGGTGGCGGCCCTGGCCAAGGTCAGCAAGACCGAGGCGGTGCGGATCGCGCTGGCGCACGAGGTCGAGCGGCTGGAGGGCAAGCCCTCGCTGCGCGAGCGGTTGCGACCGATCCAGGATGCCTTGGAGGCCTATCCCAGGACCGGCCTCAAGGCGGACAAGGCCTTCTACGACGGCTTGTACGAGGAATCCTGATGTTCCTCGATGCGTCCGCCATCGTCGCGATCCTGACGCGGGAAGCAGGCTTCGGGCTGCTGATCGAACGGATGGAGACTGCGCCGCACTTATCGACATCCGGTCTCTCGGTGCTCGAAGCCGTGCTCGCCCTGCATCGTATCGATAGAGTCCCGATCCCAGTCGCGCACGAAGTGGTCGCGGCTTTCCTGCGGCAAGCCGCCGTCGCCCTCGTACCCCTGGCCGAGCCGGAAACGCGTGAAGCGATCTCCGCCTATGCGCGATACGGCAAGGGCCAGGGCCACCCGGCGCAACTCAACCTCGGCGATTGCTTTTCCTATGCTTGCGCCCGGACGCAAAGCGTTCCGCTCCTCTTCATCGGTAACGATTTTTCCCGGACCGACATTCCGTCCGCCCTCGCGTGAGGCTCACCGCGTGGCGATGGCGACCGCCGCGCCCGCCATCACCGTCCCGGCGCCGCGATTGATCGCCCGCCGCGCCCGAACCGAGGTGAAGACCCGCCGGGCGCGGGCCGCCGCCGCGGCATAGGCCGCCAGGACGGTACCGAGGACGACCACGATCGTCGCGCCGATCCCGGCGAAGCCGAGGAGGGTCAGGTGCTCGAGATCGACCACACCCGGCAGGAGCGCGAGGAAGAACAGGATCACCTTCGGGTTGCCGAGGGTGAGGACGAGGCCGCCGAGGAACGGGCGTACCCGGCCGTCCGCGTCCACGCGTGGGGTCTCGACGGGCTCCACGGGCGCGGTCCAGGCTTTCCAGGCGAGGGCCGCGAGATAGACGGCACCGGCGTACTTCAGGGCAACGAACGCCACGGTCAGGGACTGTGCGAGGAGGGCCATCCCGGCCGCCGCCACGCCGAACCAGACGAGGTCGCCCACGACGAAGCCGGCGATGAAGGCCCCGATGCCGCCCGTCCCGCGCGCCAGCACCCGCGCCACCAGGGCGGCGATGCCGGGCCCCGGGGATGCCACCGCGACGGCGTAGACGCCGGCAAACAGGATGAGATTCGCGATCGACATGGCCCACGGCGCCTTAAGGCGCGGCGACGCGCCCGTCGACGATCCTCACCAGATCGGCGCGGCCGTCCAGTTCCGTAAACAGGGCCGGGTCAGCTCCGGTCATCCAGACCTGACCCGACAGGGCTTCCAAGGCGTCGAACAGGCCGGTGCGGCGGCGCGGGTCGAGGTGGGCGGCAACCTCGTCGAGGAGGACGAGGGGGGCGATCCCGCACATGGCCTGGACAAGGCGGGCATGGGCGAGGACGAGGCCGATGAGCAGGGCCTTCTGTTCGCCCGTGGAGGCGGTGGCGGCGGGCACGTCCTTCGGGCCGTGGCGCACCACGAGGTCGCTGGTCTGAGGCCCGCTCAGGGTACGCCCGGCGGCGCGGTCGCGGGCGCGGCCCTGGCGCAGGGCCATGCGGAAGCGGTCCTCGGCTTCGAGGGCCGGCCAGACGGCGACGAGGTCGTCGAGGTCGCCTTCGAGGCGCAGGGCCGCCCAGGGGAAGGGCTGGGCGTCGTCGCGCCCCGCAGCGATGAGCCGGTCGAGACGCTCCGTGGTCTCGCGGCGGGCGAGCGCCACGGCGACCCCGAGTTCGGCGACCTCGCGCTCGATGGCATCCAGCCACTGCCCGTCGTTGGGACGCTCTTCCAGGAGACGGTTGCGGGAGCGAAGCGCCCGCTCCAGGGCGTTGACGCGGGCCCCGTGGGTGGCGTCCACCGCCAGCACGAGGCGGTCGAGGAAGCGGCGGCGGTCGCCGGCCGGCCCCCGGAACAGGCCGTCGAGGTCGGGGGTGAGCCAGACCACGCGCAGGAACTCGCAGAAGGCGACGGGGGAAGGCGCGGTGGCGCCATCGATCCGGCACAGGCGCGACGCGCGTCCGTCGAAGCCCGGCGGCTCGTAGCCGGTGCCGACCCGGTGCTCGCCCTCGCCCGCCGCGAGGGTCATGGACACGGCGAAGCCGCCGGGGCCGCCGGTGCGGGCCATGCCGGCGAGATCGGCGCGGCGCAGGCCCCGCCCCGGCGAGAACAGGGACACGGCCTCCAGCAGGTTGGTCTTCCCGGCCCCGTTCTCGCCGACCAGCGCCACGAAGCGCCGGCCGACGGCGAGGTCGAGGTCGGCGTGGTTGCGGAAGTCGCGGCAGATCAGGCGGGTGAGGCGAAGGCCCCGGCCCGCTGAAGTCTCCTCGCACGCGGTCTCAATGGGATTAGACGAAACGGTCGCGATCACACCCGCATCGGCATCAGCACGTAGAGCGCGGGCGCGCCCTCGCGGTCCTGGATCAGCGTCGGGGAGCCGGGGTCGGCGAGCTTGAACAGGGCGGTGTCGCCTTCGAGCTGGCCGGTGATGTCGAGGAGGTAGCGGGCGTTGAAGCCGATATCGAGGGCGGCGGCGTCGTAGTCGACGTCGAGTTCCTCGGTGGCGCTGCCGGAATCCGGGTTGTTCACCGAGAGGGCGAGGCGCCCCTCCTGCACGGCGAGCTTCACCGCGCGGCCGCGCTCGGACGAGATGGTCGAGACGCGGTCCACGGCGCGGGCGAACTGGTCGCGCTGGACCGTGAGGAACTTGTCGTTCCCGGAGGGGATGACCCGCTGGTAGTCCGGGAAGGTGCCGTCGATGAGCTTCGAGATCAACACCACGCCGCTGGCGAACTTGAAGCGGATCTTGGCCGAGGACAGGTCGATCTCGACGCCCTCGCCGCCGTCCTCCACGAGCTTGATGATCTCGGCGACCGCCTTGCGGGGCACGATGATGCCCGGCATGTCGCGGCTGCCGTCGGGCGCCTCGATCTCGACGCGGGCGAGGCGATGGCCGTCGGTGGCCACGGCGCGCATCTTCAGGGAGCCCTCGGACTCGATGGTGTGGAGGTAGATGCCGTTGAGGTAGTAGCGCGTCTCCTCCGTGGAGATGGCGAACTGGGTCTTCTCGATGAGGCGCTTGAGGTCGGCGGCCGCCAGGGTGAAGCGGTTCGGCAGCTCGCCGGCGGCGAGATCGGGGAAATCGCCCTCCGGCAGGGCGCCCAGCGAGAAGCGCGAGCGGCCCGAGCGGATGGTCATCTGGCCGGTCTCGCCGCTGGTCTCGAGGGAGACCTGGGCGCCGTCGGGCAGCTTGCGGACGATGTCGTAGATGACGTGCGCGGGCACGGTGGTGGCCCCGGCATCCGCCACGTCGGCCGGGATCGTCTCCGTCACCTCTATGTCGAGATCGGTGGCACGCAGCTCCAGGCCCGACGGGCCGGCGCGCAGGAGCACGTTGGACAGGATCGGGATCGTGTTGCGGCGCTCGACCACGCGGTGCACGTGGCCGAGCGAACGAAGGAGGGCCGCGCGCTCGACAGTGACTCTCATCGCAAAAACTCGTGGTCGCAGGAGAACGTCGCGGAAGCCGGCCCCGCGCGGCGCCGGGCATCGTGGCCGAGCAGCTTCGCTGGCCGAGCAACTTGGCGAAGGCGGTCCGCGAACGCAAGTGCGAGAGGCGGCCTATCCCGGGGTTGATCCGGCCGGGACACCGCACGCGTGCGTGTCCCGGCCCGGGGCTCAATCCTGCAGCATGCGCTTCAGGAGCTCGACCTCGTCGTTCAGGACGTTGTCCTCGCCGATGAGCTTGTCGATCTTGCGCACGGCGTGGAGCACCGTGGTGTGGTCGCGGCCGCCGAAGCGCCGGCCGATCTCGGGCAGGGAGCGCAGGGTCAGCACCTTCGACAGGTACATGGCGATCTGGCGCGGCTTGACCACGGCGGCCGTGCGCCGCTCGGACAGGATGTCCGAGCGCGAGACGTTGTAGCGCGAGGCCACCAGCTTCTGGATGTCCTCGATCTTGATGCGCTTGGGCTCGCGGTTCTTCACCAGATCCCGGATCGCGGCCTCGGCGGTCTCCATGGTCACGGCCGCCCCCGTGAGGGTGGCGTGGGCCAGGAGCCGGTTCACGGCGCCTTCGAGGTCGCGGCCGTTGGCCGTGATGGCGCGGGCGACGTAGGTCGCCACCGTCGGCGAGACCTCGAAGCTCGGATGCGAGACCTGGACGGCGGCGAGACGCGCCGACAGGATCGAGGTGCGCAGCTGCTCGTCGAGGGTGCCGATCTCGACCACGAGGCCGCCGGCGAGGCGCGAGCGGACGCGCTCCTCCAGGGCTTCGAGTTCGGTGGGCGGCCGATCGGAGGCGACGACGACCTGGCGGCCGGCATCGATCAGGGCGTTGATGGTGTGGCCGAACTCGGCCTGGATCGACTTGCCCTGGATGAACTGCACGTCGTCGAGGATGAGGAGGTCGATGGCGCGCAGGCGCTCCTTGAAGGCCAGGGCGTTCTGGGTCTTCAGGGCGTTGACGAAGCCGTACATGAAGCGGTCGGCGGTGAGGTAGATCACCCGGCGGCCGGAATCGCGGGCGGCGTGGCCGATGGCGTGCAGCAGGTGGGTCTTGCCGAGGCCGACCCCGGCATGGAGGTAGAGCGGGTTGTAGAGCGCGCCCTGGCCGTCGTGGCGGGCGACACGCTCGCCGGCCGCGTGGGCGAGGGCGTTGGAGCGGCCGACGACGAAGCTCGTGAAGGTGAGGCGGTTGTCGAGGGGCGCGCCGTTGAGGTCGCCCGAACCGCCCTCGGCGCGGGCCGAGACGGGGGCGTCGGACTCGGAGTCGCTCGGCGCCTGCATCCCGGAGCCGGCGGCCTGGAGGCGGGCGAGGGGGCTCGGCGCCATGGCGGGCTTCTGGGCCGCGCTCGCGGTGGCGGCCGGGCGGGCCGCGGCGGGACCACGCACCGACACGTCGATGCGGGAGACGTCCTCGACCTCGCTGCGGAAGGTGTTGAGGACGCGGTCGATGTAGTGGGATTCGATCCAGCTCTTGAGGAAGCGGGTGGGCACCGTGAGGCGCGCCGTCGCGCCGGAGACCTCCAGCAATTCGAGCCGGGCGAACCAGCTCGCGAACACATCCTCTCCCAGTTCCGCCCGCAGGCGGCGTTTCACCCGAGCCCAGGCGGCCACCGGATCGGTGCCGCTCACGCCGCTCATGCCCGTCTCGGCGTTGCCGGACACGCTACCGTCGACATGCATCATCGCTCTCCTCGCGCCGAGGACGGAGAGCCGCCACCGGTACGTACGCACACTTGACTGACGTCGCGCCCCGCGAGCCATTCGCGGAGCCCAGATCTTCGCGCCGGAGTCAATGCATCCGGGGCGCCTTTTGCCGATGAAACCAGCCTATCAACAATAAGCTACGGTTCTCCTAACAACGGGACTAACGGGGATAGCGAAAGAAGCACGTATCGGGACGAGGGTTTGGCACGACGAGTCGAACGAGCAGACCGACCTTGTGCATGATTCGCCCTCGACTCGAGGATGCACGGCTTTTGTCGTGTCTTCTCAAGCGATCGTTAAGTTACACTTGGCGTTAAGACTCTTCAACTCGGGAGATTTGCCATCAGGGTTAACGAGCCATGGCCTCCGCCGCCGCGACCGAGTCCGCGGAAGGGACGGCGATCCGGAGCAGGCGGGCTCAGGTGGACGAGCGCGGGTGGACGAGCGCGGGCGGTCGAGCGACGGCCGAAAACGAAGAAAGCCCGGCATCGCTGCCGGGCTTTCTTCGCAATGGGTCCTGAAGAAGGAAGGCTTAGGCGGCGAGCGCCTTGACCCGAGCCGCGAGGCGCGAGACCTTCCGGGACGCGTTGTTCTTGTGCACGATGCCGTGCTGGGCGGCCCGCATGATCTCGGGCTCGGCTTCCCGCAGGGCGGTCAGCGCGCTGGTCTGGTCGCCGCCGGCAATGGCCTCTTCGACCTTGCGGACGAAGGTGCGCATACGGCTGCGGCGCGAGCGGTTCACAGCGGTCCGCTTCGCGATCTTGCGGGTCATTTTCTTGGCCGACACGGTGTTGGCCATGGGGCATCCTCATCACGTTTGAGGCGATCCCGACGGGCCCGCGGGCCGGAGTGTCGTAGGATCGCGTGCAGGTTGTTCGGGCAATGGCGAAGCCGACGGGCAGGGATGACCGCGACCGTCGGCAATCCGCGCTCTATAGCCACGCACCGCCGATCCGTCAACGCGAGCGTCATCGCCGTGTCGCCGCGCTTCGCCAATCTCCCTCGCTTGATCGATGCCCCACCCGCACGCGATGATCCGGTTCGGAACGCGCGAAGGGGGAACGATGCCGAGGGAACCGGATGCGGCGCGGATCGCGCGCCATCGCCCGCCATCCGGCATGGAAAGCCCGCGCTTCTCAGGCGTCGCGAGTTTCATGCGCCTTCCCATCCTCGATCCCGCCGAGGCCCCGGGCCGGATCGATATCGGTCTCGTCGGCATCCCGTTCGACGGGGCCACCACCAACCGGCCGGGCGCGCGCCTCGGACCGCGCGGCGTGCGCGAGGCCTCCACGGGCACGCGCACGCTGAACGCCGGCACGGGTATCGCGCCCTACGATCTCGCGGCCTGTGCCGACCTCGGCGACGTCTGCGTCAATCCCATCGACGTCGCCGCCACCGCCGCGCGGATCGAAGCCTTCTACGCCCCCCTCGCCGCCGCCGGCATCGTACCCCTGTCCGTCGGCGGCGACCATTTCGTGACCTATCCGGTCCTGCGCGCGCTCGGCCGCGACAGACCGCTGGGCCTCGTCCATATCGACGCCCACAGCGACACCGACGACGGCCAGTACGACGGCAGCCGGCTCACCCACGGCACGCCGTTCCGCCGGGCCATCGAGGACGGCGTCCTCGACCCGAAGCGCACGGTTCAGATCGGCCTGCGCGGCAGCGTCGACGCCGCCGACGAACTCGACTGGGCGCGGGCCCGGGGCGTGCGGATCGTCCCCATGGAGGAAGTCATGGTGCGGGGCCTGCCCGAGGTGGCAGCCGAGGCCCACGCCGTCCTCGGCGCCGGGCCGGCCTATCTCAGCTTCGACATCGATGCCCTTGATCCGGCCTACGCCCCCGGCACCGGCACCCCGGAGATGGGCGGGTTCACGAGCCGGGAGGCCCTGTTCCTCGTGCGGGCCCTGGCCGGCCTCGACCTCGTCGGGGCCGATCTCGTCGAGGTCGCCCCGCCCCTCGACCCATCCGGCATCACGGCGCTGGCCGGCGCCACCCTGGCGTTCGAGATCCTGTGCCTCCTGGCCCAGGCCGTCGCGGCGCGCCGCGAATGAAACGCTCCGATTGACGCTGCCGCTTCAGGCGCAGACCCTGCGGCCGATGATTCGCGAAAGGCATTCCGCTTGGCATCCGAGATCACGCTCTACCATTCGCCCAACACCCGCTCGACGGGGGTGCGGATTCTCCTGGAGGAACTCGGCGCGCCGCACCGGCTGCAGGTGCTGAACATGAAGGCCGGCGAGCATCGCGAGGCGGCCTACCGCGCCATCAACCCCATGGGGAAGGTGCCGGCGCTCACCCACGGCGACGCCGTCGTGACCGAGCAGGCGGCGATCTACCTCTACCTCGCCGACCTGTTCCCCGGGGCGGGCCTGACCCCGGCCCTCGACGATCCGTTGCGCGGTCCGTACCTCCGCTGGATGGTGTATTACGGGTCGAGCTTCGAGCCGGCGGTCATCGACAGGGCCCTCCAGCGCGAGGCCGGCCCGCGCGCCATGTCGGCCTACGGCGATTTCGATACGGTGATGGCGACCCTGCTGGGCGCCCTGGACAAGGGCCCGTATCTCCTCGGCGAGCGCTTCACCGCCGTCGATGTCCTGTGGGGCACGGCGCTCGGCTGGACCACGAGCTTCAAGCTCGTGCCCGAGGAACCGGCGATCCGGGCCTACATCGACCGGGTCAACGGCCGCCCCGCCGCCGTCAAGGTCGCGGCGGCGGATGCCGCCCTGTCGGCCGAGCACGCGGCTTCACAGGGAGTGGAGCCGGCCCAGGCCTGAGCCCCCATCGACCCGTCGGGACCGCTGCGGGCGACCTCCGTGCCCCCCGCAGCGGACGCCCCGCGCCAGGGCCGGTCCCGGGCCAAGGCTCGGCCGAGGCGCTCCGGTTTGACAGGAACTCCGTGCGCCTGACTCAGCCCGGGGGCAGGGCGGGCACGGACCGCGACACGACTTCGGCGGCGGGCTTCCGCACGCCGAGGTCGACCGGCCCGAAGGTCGCGAACAGGTGCATGGCGACCACGGGCGCGAAGACGAGGCTCATCATCACCACCATGATCAGGGCGACGTTGGCATCGCGCGTTTTCTTCGGGGCAGACTTAGCGAGAGACTTGGTGGGGGACTTGCGCACAGGCCGACGTCCGGCGACGCGCAGGCGGAATTCGCTCGCGGGCCGGAGGTTCGTGCGAAAAGCGGCCGGAAAGGCAGAAAGCTTCAAGACGGTCATGGGCTCACCTCGTTCGACCGGCCACCGGGGGCCGATCGCGGGCGAACCCGATCAGCGATCAGGTGTGGCGCACGCGGAGGGCCGAAGGCGGCACGGTCCATCGACTACTGTCGCTGGGCATTGGGTCAGTCAGGTCCTATGGGGCCGCACGACCGGCGCAGGGCGGAGTCGCAGGCGACGCCGGGATGATGCCGGAGCATGGGTTAGTCAAGCCTTAACGCGCCGGATGGGGGATCGGGTCCGCCGGTTTTCGCCGCACTGCGTCACACCGGCAGCGAGACGGCGTCACACCGGCAACAGGGCGGCGAACCGGGCGACGAGGCGGCGCCCGACCTCGTCCTTGTCGAGGGTCGGCCAGGTCTCGACGGAGCCGTAGCGTCCAACGAGGTGGACGGTGTTCTCGAGGCCGCCCATGACGCCGCCGGCGGCCGAGACGTCGTTGGCCACCAGCAGGTCGCAGCCCTTGCGGGCGATCTTCTTCAGGGCGTTGGCGAGCACGTCGTCGGTCTCGGCGGCGAAGCCCACCACGAGGGTCGGGCGCCCGCTCGACCGGCCCGCGACGGTGGCGAGGATGTCGGGGTTCTCGACGAGGCGCAGGGGCGCGGGTTCGCTCCCGTCCTTCTTGATCTTGTTCTGGCCGACCTCGGCCGGGCGCCAGTCGCCGACGGCGGCGGTGAACACGGCGATGTCCGCCGGCAAAGCCTCCTCCACGGCCACCAGCATGGCGCGGGCGGTCTCCACATGGATCATCCGGACCCCGGCCGGATCGGGGATCGAGACCGGGCCGGAGACCAGGGTGACGTCGGCCCCCGCCGCCGCCGCCGCCGCCGCGATGGCGTGGCCCTGGCGGCCCGACGAGCGGTTGGCGAGGTAGCGCACGGGATCGATGGGTTCGTGGGTCGGCCCCGAGGTGACGAGGACGCGCCGTCCCGCGAGGGACCCGCCCGGCACCCGCCCGGCGAGAAATCCGAAACCGCCGGGTGATTCGCCCCCGGCCAGCATCGCCTCCACGGCGTCGGCGATCTCGGTGGGCTCGGCGAGGCGGCCGGGGCCGAACTCGGCCTCCGCCATGGCGCCGTCGTTGGGGCCGACCACGTGGACGCCGTCGCCCAGGAGCGTCGCGAGGTTGCGGCGCGTGGCCGGGTGCTGCCACATCCGCACGTTCATGGCCGGCGCGATGAGGATCGGCAGGGTGGTGGCGAGCAGCACCGTGGCGGCGAGGTCAGAGGCCGCCCCGGTGGCCATCCGCGCCATGAGGCTCGCGGTGGCGGGCGCGACCACGATGGCGTCGGCGTCGCGGGCGAGCTTGATGTGGCCGATCTCGGCCTCGTCCGCCCGGTCGAACAGGTCCGTATGCGCCCGCGCGCCGGCCAAGGCCGCGGCGGCGAGGGGCGTCACGAATTCCTGCGCGCCCCGGGTGAGGAGGGGGCGCACCTGCGCCCCGCGCTCGCGCAGGCGCCGGATGAGGTCGAGGGACTTGTAGGCCGCGATGCCGCCGCCGATGACGAGGAGGATGCGGCGGTTCTCAAGCGAGCGGGTCATGGGTCACTCATCGGGCCGGACGGTCGGGAGCCGCCCGCGCTCCATACACCCGAACCGCCCCGGATGCAGGTCGCTTCAGGCGTTCGGGCGCGGCGCCCGGGCGAGGCGGGCCGGGGCCTCGACCGCCCCCATGGACTGGGCCATCTCGGCGGCGGTGAGGCCGGCCCCGTCGCGCCGGTCCGGGTCGGCGCCATGGGCCAGCAACAGGTCGATGATCGCGACGCGATCGAACATCGCCGCCGTCATCAGGGCCGTGCGGGTACCGTCGGCGGTGCCGTCCACGAGGGCGCCGTGGGCCAGGAGCAGCTCGGCCATGGCGAGGTCGCCCTTGAAGGCGGCCCCGGCCAGGGGCGTCTGGCCCCGGTCGTTGGCGAGTTCCGGGTCGCCGCCATGCTCGAGGATCGCCTGCGCGGCCTCGGCCTGGCCGTTATAGGCGGCGAGCATGAGCAGACTGTCGCCCTTGTCGTTGCGCAGGTTGGCCGGCAGGCCCTGGCCGAACAGCTCCGCGAGCTCCCGGGCATGCCCCAGGCGGGCGAACTGGAAGACCTTGCCGGCGAAGGCGAGGGTCGCGTCATCGAGCTCGGGTTTTTGGCGTTCGGGGGTTTCGGGGTCTTGCGGCTGCATCGGGCTCCGTCCGGTCTCGTGTCCGACGTGATCTGGGTTTCGACCCCCGGCCTGTCCAGCCGGGGGCAGGATCGAGCCCCTACGGAATCACCCGCTCGGCCCGGAGTCGCGAAAACAGGTCGAGGAACGCGTCGTCGCTGGGCTGGTAATCGAGGAAGCCGAGGCGGCGGCTGCGACTCATGTCGGTGACGACCTCAATGGGCCGGCCGAGATCCGCATCCGTGTGCCAGGGCGACGCGAGGCGGTCGAGATCGGCTTCGACGAGCCCGTGCCGGGCGGAGAGCTCACGCCACAGGGGCGCCGCCCCCGCCATCTGCTGCTCCAGGGGCATGGCCTCGCCCGAATAGGGTGCCGGTTCGACACCGAACCACTCCGCGATGCGGCCCCACATCCACGACCAGCGAAAGACGTCGCCGTCGACCACGTTGAAGGCGGTGTCGGCAGCGGCCGGCGTGGTGGAGGCCCAGGCGAGGTGACGGGCGAGCAGGCGCGCGTCGGTGACGTCGGTGAGCCCATGCCATTGCTGGGGCGAGCCCGGGAACGCGAACGGCCGCCCGGACTCCCGGCACAGGCTGGCATAGGCCGCGAGCGTCACGCCCATGTTCATGGCGTTGCCGAGCGCGTAGCCGACGATGGTGTGCGGCCGATGCACGCTCCAGGTGAAGCCGCGCCGCGCGGCCGCCGCGAAGACTTCATCCTCTTGAACGTAATAAAAATTCTCGACGGGCAGGCGGTCCTGGTCCTCGCGGAACGGGGTCTGGGGCAGGGTGCCCTTCCCGTAGGCCTCGAACGGGCCGAGGTAGTGCTTCAGTCCCGTCACCAGGGCGACGTGGGCCAGGGGCGCGTGGCCGAGGGCGTCGAGGAGATTGCGGACCATGGCGCCGTTCACGTGGCAATTCTCGGCCTCCGTCGCCTGCCGCATCCAGGTGGTGATGAACACGTGCGTCGGACGTGCGTCGCCGAGGGCCGCCTTCAGGGACGCCGGGTCGGTGAGATCGGCGACCACGGGCGTCACCCCGGCGATGTCCACGGGCCGGCGGGCGAGGCCGTGGACGTCCCAGCCCGTCTCCACGAGGTGGCGGGCGAGGTTGTTGCCGACGATGCCGCTGGCACCGGCGATGAGGGCCGTTCCCGTCATGCTCTGAAAAACTCCGTGGCCGCGGACGCGGTTCACCGGGTCAACGGTCTCGGGCGTGAGCCGTTCGCCTGCGCAGCCGGGCCATGTGCCGGGCGCAGGGTCGGGCGCGCGGGGGGATGCACGCGGCCGGGATATGCGCCCTTCCCGGCCCCCGTCGAAAGGCCCATATCGTCCCCATGGCCGCCCCGAACAAACCGCGCTCCTCCACCGTCACGGGCTCCTCGTCCAAGGGCTCCTCGTCCAAGGGAGCCCCGAAGGCGTCGAAGCCCGAGCTTCAGCCCCTCGACGAGCATCTCGCCGCCCTGCTCAGCCCGGCGCTGAACCGAAACCGCCTGCCGGTGGTGGCGAACGTCGCGCCGCCCGCCCCGGCCCGGCCCGGACGACCGAAGAAGCCGGCGGCGAAACCCGCGCCTGCAGGGGGGTTCGGCGAGGCGCCGCAGGCCGCGTTCACCCACGACGCGGCCGCAGTCGATCCGCGCCTCGCCCAGGCCCTGGGCCTGACCCCGCCCGAGGACGGGCCCGCTCCGGAAGGGCTCGCCGACGACGGCGACACCTCGCTCGCCACCGACGGCGTCTCGGCCACGGTGGATGCCCTGTCGCGGCTGCTTACCGAGGGCAACCCCCTGTTCAAGGACGGCAAGAACTGGGCGCCGCACCGCCCGGAACGGCCGAAGAAGTCCGAGGGCGGCGTGCCGTTCCGCCTCCAGTCCGAGTTCGAGCCGGCGGGCGACCAGCCCCGCGCCATCGCCGAACTCGTGGACGGGGTGAAGAAGGCCGAGCGCGACCAGGTGCTGCTCGGCGTCACCGGCTCGGGCAAGACCTTCACCATGGCCAAGGTCATCGAGGCGACGCAGCGCCCGGCCCTGATCCTGGCGCCGAACAAGACCCTGGCGGCGCAGCTCTACGGCGAGTTCAAGAGCTTCTTCCCCGACAACGCGGTGGAGTATTTCGTCTCGTACTACGACTACTACCAGCCCGAGGCCTACGTGCCGCGCTCGGACACCTTCATCGAGAAGGAATCCTCGATCAACGAGCAGATCGACCGGATGCGCCACGCCGCCACCCGCGCCCTCCTTGAGCGCGACGACGTGATCCTCGTCGCCTCGGTCTCGTGCATCTACGGCATCGGCTCGGTGGAGACCTACACCGCCATGTCGTTCACGGTGTCGCTGAACGAGAAGATCGAGCAGCGTCAGCTCGTGGCCGACCTCGTGGCGCTGCAGTACAAGCGCATCCAGTCCGATTTCGCCCGCGGCACCTTCCGGGTGCGCGGCGACGTCATCGAACTCTGGCCCGCCCACCTCGACGATCGCGGCTGGCGCATCGGCCTGTTCGGCGACGAGGTCGAGTCCATCACCGAGTTCGACCCGCTCACGGGCAAGAAGATCAACGACCTCAAGTTCGTGAAGGTCTACGCCAACTCGCACTACGTCACGCCGCGCCCCACCCTCCAGCAGGCGGTGAAGGGCATCAAGACCGAGCTGAAGCTGCGGGTTGACGAGCTGACGAAGATGGGCCGCCTCATCGAGGCCCAGCGCATCGAGCAGCGCTGCACCTTCGACATCGAGATGATCGAGGCCACGGGTGCCTGCAACGGCATCGAGAATTATTCCCGCTACCTGACGGGCCGCAAGCCCGGCGAGCCGCCCCCGACCCTGTTCGAGTACCTGCCCGACAACGCCCTCGTGTTCACCGACGAGAGCCACGTCACGGTTCCGCAGATCGGCGGCATGTACAAGGGCGATTTCCGCCGCAAGGCGACGCTGGCCGAGTACGGCTTCCGCCTGCCGTCCTGCCTCGACAACCGCCCGCTCCGGTTCGAGGAATGGGACGCCATGCGGCCGCAATCGATCCACGTCTCGGCGACCCCGGCGAAGTGGGAGATGGAGCAGACCGGCGGCGTCTTCGCCGAGCAGGTCATCCGCCCCACCGGCCTCGTCGATCCGGTCATCGAGATCCGGCCCGCCCGCTCCCAGGTGGACGACCTGTTGGGCGAGGTCCGCGAGGTCGCCCAGGCCGGCTACCGGACGCTGGTGACGACGCTGACCAAGCGCATGGCCGAGGACCTGACCGAGTACCTGCACGAGAATTCCGTGCGCGTGCGCTACATGCACTCGGACATCGACACCCTGGAGCGCATCGAGATCATTCGCGATCTGCGACTGGGTGCCTTCGACGTGCTGATCGGCATCAACCTTCTGCGGGAGGGGCTCGATATTCCCGAATGCGCCCTGGTGGCCATCCTCGATGCCGACAAGGAGGGGTTCCTGCGCTCCGAGACCTCCCTGGTCCAGACCATCGGGCGCGCGGCCCGCAATGCCGACGCGCGCTGCATCCTCTATGCCGACAACATCACCGGCTCCATGGAGCGGGCCATGGCCGAGACCGAGCGCCGTCGCACGAAGCAGCTCGCCTACAACGTCGAGCACGGCATCACGCCTCAGAGCGTGAAGCGCGGCATCTCCGACATCCTCAGCAGCGTGTTCGAGGGCGACCACGTCCAGGTCGATACGGGACTCGCCAAGAATGCCGCCACCATCGGCCACAACTTCAAGGCGGTGATGGCCGACCTCGAGAAGCGCATGCGCACGGCCGCCGCCGACCTCGACTTCGAGGAGGCCGCGCGCCTGCGCGACGAGCTCAAGCGCCTCCAGGCCACGGAACTCCTCGTCTCCGACGACCCCATGGCGCGCCAGGGCGACGTCGAGCGCGAGGCCGGTCGCTTCGGCGCGAAGCGGAGCCGGATCGCGAAGCCGACCCTCGACAACATGGGGCCGGGCACCGACCGCGAGCTCCCCGTCGGTCACGCCGCGCCGGCCTGGGCCGAGCGGCCCAAGGCCCGCTCGACCCAGGGGCTCGGCGGCCAGAAACCGAAATACAAGGGCGGGGGCGGTCGCAAGAAGGGCTGAAACGCGGACCGGCGGGACAGGCTCGGAGGAACCAGCCGGCCCGGCCCGGGCTTGGTTGGGCATGGGGCACCGCGCGGTGCCGATCCCGCCCTCCCGCCGGAGTCCGCCTTGATCATGACCACCACCTCCGCCCGCCGGCGCCATGCCCTGCGCCCCCGCGCCGGTAACGCCGCCACGAGCCTGTTCGTCGCGGGCCTCGCCGTCTCGGCCGCCTTCGGCATGCTCGTCACCCCCTTTGGCGGCAAGCCCGCCTTGGCCCAGTCGGCGGCCAACCCCAACGACCAGCCGACTCCCGGGACCGTGCCGTCGCGGGATGCGCGCGCCGCCGGGCGGTCGACGGGCCAGGTCTCCGCGCCCGCGGCCATCGGTCATTCGACCACGGTGGTCGGATCGGGCGGCACGACGACCAATCCCCTCGATCACCTGCCCGCGCATGAGCGCGCCGCCACGGGCGGCAGCCGGCAGCGATAGACCTTTCAGCGCACCATAGGAGAAACGACCATGGGACTCCTCGATCAGGTTATCGGCGGCGTTCTCGGACAGGTCCTGGGCGGCGGACGTCACGAGCAGGGCGGGGG
>NZ_VRUZ01000054.1:0-27624 GCF_008039485.1 Methylobacterium sp. WL69
TGCCTGAACCGGCCCCCCTGGACCGCCAGGAGCCCGCTGCCCGGCGGCGACTTCCCCCGCGACGGGTACGGCGCCGTGGTGGACGGTCTCCGCGACGCCTATCCGTGGCTCGCGCCGGACCACGCCGCGCGGCTCGTGCGCGCCTACGGCACCCGCGCCGCCGCGATCCTCGGGGAGGCGGAAAGTCTCGCCGATCTCGGCGGCGTCCTCGGGGCCGACCTGACCCGGGCGGAGGTCGATCACCTCGTGGCCCGCGAATGGGCACGCACCGCCGATGACGTCCTGTGGCGCCGCTCGAAGCTCGGCCTGCGCTTCCGGCCCGCCGAGATCGCCGCCCTCGAAGCCCACCTCGCCCGCGCGACCTGCGCGGCCTGACCCCGGAACGGAGCTTCGCCCCATGACGACGTTCGTTCTCGCCATCGACCAGGGCACCACCTCGACGCGCGCCATGCTGTTCCGGCCCGATCTGTCGGTGGCGGGGGTGGCGCAGGCCGAGATCGCGCAGGCCTATCCGGCCTCCGGCTGGGTCGAGCACGATCCGGAGGGCATCTGGGCCAGCGTGCTCACCACCGTGCGGGCGGTGCTGGCGCGGGCCGGAGCGACGGCGGCGTCGGTGGCGGCGCTGGGGATCACCAACCAGCGCGAGACCACCCTGATCTGGGATCGGGCCACGGGCGCGCCGATCCATCCGGCCCTGGTCTGGCAGGACCGGCGCACGGCTGGGCACTGCGCGCGCCTGAAGGCGGAGGGCCACGAGCCCCTCGTCACCGCCCGCACCGGCCTCATCCTCGACCCGTACTTCTCGGCCACCAAGATCGCGTGGCTCCTCGACGCCGTGCCGGGCGCCCGCGCCCGCGCCGAGCGCGGCGACCTCGCCTTCGGTACGGTGGATTCGTGGCTGCTGTGGCGCCTCACGGGCGGCCTCCACGCCACGGATGCCACCAACGCCGCCCGGACCGCCCTGTTCGACATCCATCGCGGGGCCTGGGACGACGATCTGCTCGCCCTGTTCGGGATCCCCCGCGCCCTGCTGCCGGAGGTCCGCGACTGCGCCGGGGATTTCGGCACGACCCGGCCCGACCTGTTCGGCGCCGCGATCCCGATCCGCGGCGTGGCGGGCGACCAGCAGGCGGCCACCATCGGGCAGGCGTGCTTCTCGCCCGGCATGGTCAAGGCCACCTACGGCACCGGATGCTTCGCCCTCCTGAACACCGGCCCGGACGCGCGCACCTCCCGCAACCGGCTCCTGACCACCATCGCCTACCAGTTCGCCGGAGAGCGCACCTACGCCCTGGAAGGCTCGATCTTCGTGGCGGGCGCGGCCGTCCAGTGGCTGCGCGACGGCCTCGGCCTCATCCGCGACGCCGCCGAGAGCGGGCCGCTGGCGGCCCAGGCCGATCCGTCCTCGGAGGTCTATCTCGTGCCCGCCTTCGTCGGCCTCGGCGCGCCCTACTGGGAGCCCGACGTGCGCGGCGCCCTGTTCGGGCTCGCCCGCGATACCGGCCCGAAGGACCTCGCCCGCGCGGCCCTGGAGAGCGTCTGCTACCAGACCCATGATCTCCTGGAGGCCATGCGGGCCGACTGGCCGAGCCCCGAGACCGGGACCGTCCTGCGGGCCGATGGCGGAATGGCCGCCTCGGACTGGACCCTGCAGCGTCTCGCCGATCTCCTCGGCTTACCGGTGGACCGGCCGATGGTGCGGGAAACGACGGCCCTCGGGGCCGCTTACCTGGCGGGCTGGAATGCCGGGCTCTATCCCGAGCCGGCGGAGTTCGCGCGAACCTGGAGCCTGGAGCGCCGGTTCACCCCGTCGATGCCGGAGACCGACCGTGCCCGGCGCCTCGATGGCTGGCACCGGGCCGTGCGGGCCCTGCGCGGCATGAGGGCTCCGGTGGAGCCGCCCGAGACTATCTCGTCCTAAGAGTTCCTCATGAACGAACTGGGGGGCGGCGCAGCCCGGACGGTGGCTCAGGCGGCGCCGTAGACCCGGTCGGCCCGCGCCTCGAAGGCGTCGGTGAACTTGCGGAACGCCCGGTCGAACATCGTCCCCATGAGGAGGCCCAGGGTCCGGCTCTTGAACTCGTAGGTGATGAAGAAATCGACGTTGCAGCCGGCCCCGTCCGCTTCCTTGAACAGCCAGCGGTTCTCGAGGTGGCGGAACGGCCCGTCGATGTATTCGGCCACGATCTTGAGGTTCGCCGGATCGAGGGTCACCCGCGTGGTGAAGCGCTCGCGGATGGCCTTGTAGCCGACGCCCATCTCGGCGACGAGAATCTCGGTGCCATTCTCCCCCGGCTGCCGGCGCAGGATGCGCAGGGACTCGCAGAGAGGCAGGAACTCGGGGTAGCGCTCCACGTCGGCGACGAGGTCGTACATCGCGCGCGGGCTGTGCCGCACGAGGCGGTCGATACGGAAGGACGGCATGCGGGGCTTCTACAGCATCGCTCCCGAGGGTGGGAACCGGTTTTCCGGCCAATGCGTCAAGCCGGCACCCCCTCCGGCGCCAGACGGGCGAGCCGCGCCGCCTTCAGTCGCGAAAAATCCTCGCCGGCATGGTGGGACGAGCGGGTCAGGGGGGTGGCCGAGACCAGCAGAAAACCCTTGGCATAGGCCGTGGTCTCCAGGCCCTTGAACTCGTCGGGCGGCACGAAGCGCACCACCTCGTGGTGCTTCTTCGTCGGCTGGAGGTACTGCCCGATGGTGAGGAAATCGACGTCGGCCGAGCGCAGGTCGTCCATGAGCTGGACCACTTCGTTCCGCTCCTCGCCCAGCCCCACCATGATGCCGGACTTGGTGAAGATCGTCGGGTCGAGCTCCTTCACCCGCTGCAGCAGGCGCACGGAGTGGAAGTAGCGGGCGCCGGGGCGGACGGTGAGGTAGTTGCCCGGCACCGTCTCCATGTTGTGGTTGAACACGTCGGGCCTGGCCGCGACCACCACTTCGAGGGCACCGTCCTTGCGCAGGAAGTCGGGCGTCAGGATCTCGATGGTGGTGGCGGGGCTCATGCGCCGGATCGCCCGGATGGTCCGGGCGAAATGCTCAGCGCCGCCGTCGGCGAGGTCGTCCCGGTCGACGGAGGTGACGACGACGTGGTGCAGGCCGAGCTTCGCCACGGAATCCGCCAGTTTCTCCGGCTCGTCCGCGTCCAAGCCCTTCGGCAGACCCGTGCGGACGTTGCAGAACGAGCAGGCCCGCGTGCAGGTGTCGCCCATGATCATGAAGGTGGCGTGCCGCTTCTCCCAGCATTCGCCGATGTTCGGGCAGCCGGCTTCCTCGCACACGGTGACGAGGCCGTGCTCGTGCACGATCCGGCTGGTCTCGGCCCAGCCGGGGGAGCCCGGTGCCTTGACACGGATCCAGTCCGGCTTGCGCTGGATCGGCTTGTCGGGCCGGTGCGCCTTCTCCGGATGCCTGGGACGCTGATCGTTGCGCAGAAGATCGAGGACGACGGCCATGTCACACCGTTTGTGTGCGCCCACGACGGCAGGTGCCACCGTGATAATCGCCACCGTGATGATCTAAGACCTCGCTGCCCCCATCGCAAACTGCGGTCGCTGCCTCGGGCTACGACCCGGAAGATCTGTCAGCCCGGTTGGACGCCCGGCATGCATTGCCTCATTCGCAGGCAATTTGCCGCGATTGGGGGGAACTCACCCTGGAATCTGCCGTTACAGACGGCGTTTCCGCTCCGATCATCGGCGCGGGCTGCCCATCCAAGGAAATCCCATGGCCCTGAAGTCCGTTCTCGCCGTCGCGCTCGTCGCGGCGCTGCCCACGCTCGCCTTCGCCCAGGAGACCGTCAAGCCGGCGCCCGCGACGACCGCCCCGACGACGACCGCCCCCGCGGCGGCCGGCACCGGCGCCGGGACGGGCATGCTGATGGCCGACAAGGCCGTCGCAAAGGTGGTCTTCGTGGCCACGCAGCCCGCGGACGTCCTGTCGTCCAAGCTCATCGGTCTCAATGTCTACAACAACAACAACGAGACCGTCGGCGAGATCGAAGATCTCGTGATCGTCGACGGCAAGACGGTCAGCGCCGTGGTGCTGGGCGTCGGGGGCTTCCTGGGTCTCGGCGAGCGCTACGTCTCGGTCAGCCCGTCGAGCATCACCCTGTCGCGCAAGGACAACACCCTGCGGGCCCTCGTCGACACCGACAAGGACACCCTGAAGTCCGCCCCGGCCTTCGAGTACAGCAAGAAGAAGTAAGCATTGGTCGGTCCGGTCCGCCCCGGGCGGACCGGACCCCGTTCAGAACGGGCCGTCCGGCGTCGAGCGCGGGCGGCCCTTTTTCGTCCGATCAGGCGTGGATCACACGACCATAGGCGTCGAGGACGCTCTCGTGCATCATCTCGCTCAAGGTCGGGTGCGGGAAGACCGTGTGCATCAGGTCTTCTTCCGTGGTCTCGAGGTTCATCGCCACGACGTAGCCCTGGATCAGTTCGGTGACTTCCGCGCCGACCATGTGGGCGCCGAGCAGTTGGCCGGTCTTGGCGTCGAAGATCGTCTTCACCAGGCCGTCCGGCTCGCCGAGCGCGATGGCCTTGCCGTTGCCCGCGAAGGGGAAGCGGCCGACCTTGACGGAAAAGCCCTGTTCCTTGGCCTTCGCTTCCGTGAGGCCTACGGAGGCGATCTGCGGCTGACAGTAGGTGCAACCCGGGATCTTGGCCTTGTCCATGGCGTGGGTCGGCAGGCCCTTGATGGTCTCGACGCAGAGCACGCCCTCGTGCTCGGCCTTGTGGGCCAGCATCGGCGGGCCGGCGACGTCGCCGATGGCGTAGACGCCCGGCACGTTGGTCCGCCCCAAGCCGTCGGTGACGACGATGCCGCGGTCGATGGCGACGCCGAGTCCCTCGAGCCCCAGCCCCTCGATGTTGCCGACGACGCCCACCGCCGAGATCAGTTTCTCAGCCGTCAGGGTCTGTGTCTTGCCGCCGCCCGTTTCGATGGTTGCCGTGACGGAGTCGGCTGCCTTCTCCACCTTCGTGACCTTGGCGCCGGTGAGGATCTTGATGCCCTGCTTTTCGAACCGCTTGCGGGCGAGGCCCGCGATCTCGGCATCCTCCACGGGGAGGATCTGCGGCAGCAGCTCGATCACCGTCACCTCGGCGCCCATGGTGCGGTAGAACGAGGCGAACTCGATACCGATGGCGCCCGAGCCCATGACGAGGAGTGACTTCGGCATCGCCTCCGGCACCATGGCCTCGTAGTAGGTCCAGATCTGCTTCCTGTCCGGCTCGATGCCCGGGATCGCGCGGGGCCGGGCCCCGGTGGCGACGATGATGTGCTTGGCCGCATACGCGCCGGCCGCCAGGGCACCCTTCGGGGCGGGCGCGCGGCTCGTTTCCTTCACCGTGACCCGGCCTGGCACGTCGCCCTTCGCGGCGGACTCGATGGTGGCCTCGCCCCAAATCACGTCGACCTTGTTCTTCTTCAGCAGCATGCCGACGCCGCCGTTGAGGCGCGTGGAGACCCCGCGGGAGCGCTTGACGATGGCGGCCGTATCGAACCCGACATTGTCCGCCGACAGGCCGTAATCGGCGGCGTGCTGCATGTAGTGGTAGATTTCGGCCGACCGCAGCAGGGCTTTCGTCGGAATGCAGCCCCAGTTCAGGCAAATGCCGCCGAGATGCTCGCGGTCCACCACCGCGGTCTTGAACCCGAGCTGCGCCGCCCGGATCGCCGCGACGTAGCCGCCGGGGCCCGCGCCGATGACGAGGATGTCGTAGGTGTCGGCCATCTAATCATCCTCAAAGGTGTTCTCGAAGTTTTTGCGAGTCGAAATGATTGGTAGCAGCGTTAAACTGATATCCAGTCCCCTCAAAATCCAGATATCGATTTAAAGTTGCTTCTCTTCCATCGTGGTATTTAATCCGAGCCTCGCATAGAGTTGGCCCATACGCGGTAATTTTTACAGCAAAGCCTTCAGATCCATTTTCAATAATATACTTGTATCCATACGGATATTCTTTTATTCCGAAATGCTGTCCGAAATAGTACTCAACAGATTTTACGTCGTTAATTTTTCCATAGCTTTTATGTCCAATCAAGTATACAGACAGCTCATAGATATCTAGACCTGAGCCGGCGTGTGTTTTATCAGTCCTCTTCGCGCGGTGAACCAGCATTAGATTTTTATGCCTCGCGTAAGCTTCGGTTCTCTTTTGAAACAAAACTTGATCTGCTTCAACTACAGTATAATAGTCATTCTGTCCTTTACTGTCAGCAAAGATTGATACTCCTTTGAACTCGAAGTCCTTCCATTTTACATTTAACCCGTTTTCAAGCTGAAAATTAAGATTTCCGAGTATTCTATTTAAGTTTTTTCTAAAGTATAGTACAATAAAAACTATAGCCCCAGGCCAAGCTATGGCAGTGATTATATCTGCAGTAATTTTCATTTGCGATAATATCCAATCCAAGAATTCACTCGTAATTTATACCAACATCCCCATGGGGCTCTCGATCAGTGCCTTGAACGCCGAGATCAACTCCGCCCCCAAGGCCCCGTCGAGCACCCGGTGGTCGCAGGACAGCGTGGCCGTCATCACCTGCGCGACGGCCGGGGCGCCGTCCCTGACCACGACCCGCTTCTCGCCGGCACCCACGGCGAGGATTGAGGATTGCGGCGGGTTGATCACCGCCGTGAAGTGCTTGATGCCGAACATGCCGAGATTCGACACCGAGGTGACGCCGCCCTGGTACTCTTCCGGCTTCAGCTTCTTGGCGCGCGCCCGGGCCGCGAAGTCCTTCATCTCGTTGGAGATGGTGGAAAGCGTCTTCTGATCGGCGCGGCGGATCACCGGGGTGAACAGCCCCCCGTCGATGGCCACCGCCACCCCGACCTCGGCGTTGTCGAAGCGCAGGATGCGGTCCTCGGCCCAGACGGCGTTGGCCGCCGGCACACGCATGAGGGCGAGGCCCATGGCCTTGATGACGAAGTCGTTCACCGAGAGCTTGAACAGCGGCTTGCCGTCCTTGCCCTGCCCGGCGCTCCGGTTGAGCTGCTCGCGCAGGGCCATGAGGGCGTCGAGCTCGCAATCCACCGTGAGGTAGAAATGCGGGGCCACCTGCGTCGCCTCGGTCAGGCGCTTGGCGATGGTCTTGCGCATGCCGTCCAGGGGCACTTCTTCGTAGGTGCCCTTGGCGTAGAAGCCGCGCACCTGATCGACGGACAGGCCGGCCGGGCTCGCGGCCTTTGGCGCTGCGGCGGTCGGCGCAGCCTTCGGAGCCTCGGCGGGCGCCGGTGAATCCGCGGGCGCCTGTGTCTTGGCGAGTGTCTTGGCGGGTGTCTTGGCGGGCGCCGGGCCGGCGGCCTTCGCCGCGCGGACATCGCGCTCGATCACGCGGCCATGGGGGCCGGAGCCCGTCACCGAGGCGAGGTCGACGCCCTCCTGCTTGGCGATGCGGCGGGCCAGGGGCGAGGCGAAGACCCGTCCCCCCTCCCCCTGCGCCGGGGCCGGCCGGGCGCCGTCCGGTGCCTCGTTCACCCGGGCGTAGGACATCTGGCCGCCGCCGGGCGTCGCGTTCTCGCCGACGGGGTCCTTCGTGACTTGCGCTTTCGGCGCATCCTCGGGGGCCTCCGCCTTCGCAGCGCCGCCGGCCTGGACGCTCGCCGGGTCCTCGCCCTCGCTGGCGATGATGGCGATGAGGTCGTTGACCGGCACGTCGGCCGTGCCCTCGGGGACAAGGATCTTGGCGAGGATGCCCTCGTCGACGGCCTCGACCTCCATGGTCGCCTTGTCGGTCTCGATCTCGGCGAGCACGTCGCCGGATTTCACCGCGTCGCCCTCCTTCTTGAGCCATTTCGCGAGGTTGCCCTTCTCCATCGTCGGCGACAGGGCGGGCATCAGGACGTTGACGGGCATGGCATCAGGTCTCGAGCGAGGGGGACGGCGGGGCGGCCGGATCGTCGAAGGGAAACAGGCTGTCGAGGGGGAACGGGACGGCGTCGAAGGGCGGCAGGGCGACGGCCTCGCCGCGCGCGACGGTTCCGAGGAGCAGCCATTGGCGCCCCGTGAGCGCAAAGGCTTCGAGCACCCCGTCACCGGGATCGAGGAGCCAGAGATGGCCGACACCGGCCTCCGCGTAGATGCGGCGCTTGGGGCCGCGATCGAGGCGGGCGGTGGCGGGCGAGAGGATCTCGCAGACCCAGTCCGGCGGGGTCTCGATGTAAGCGGTCTCCGGCTCGGCGGGCAGCCGTTCGCGGCGCCAGCCGGCCAGATCCGGCACCACGACGTGGAACTCGAGGTGGAGTTCCGGCTCGACCATAAAGATCCAGCCGCCCGGTCCGCCGCGGCCGCGACCGAAGGGCGGACCGAGCTCGGCCGCCAAGCCCGCCACCGCCATCGCATGCCGCGGGCGCGGCCTTGGGTGGGTCTCCAGGGCGCCGTCGACGATCTCGGCCACGAGATGGTCCGGCACGGCTTCGAGATCGGCGTAGGTGGCCCGGCGGAAGGCGGCCTCGGCCATGGTGGGTCCCCCGCTAGTTCAGATCGCCGGGATCGAGGCCCTCGGCCTCCCACCCGGCGCGGATGCGCTCGAAGGCTTCCGCGTCCGACATCTCGGTCTCCAGGGCGTAGGTCCGCGCCGCCTGTCGGGCGAGATCGATGAGCAGACGGCCCCAGGTCGCCGGATCGTCGAACGAGCGGCGCAGGGCCACGCTCACGGCGCCGTCGACGACGGCGGCGCGCAGGACCTCGATGCCACCGTTCTCGATGGCATCGGGCGGGGCGGAGAGTTCCACGAAGGTCTTCGTCATGTCCTGTCCGAACGAAAGGGTTGGTCCCACCTCACACCGGGGGACGTCTTCGGCCACCCTAGCGGTAGCAGACGGCTTTGACCGCCTCGATCACCTCGGCGACGTTGGGCAGGGCGAGTTTTTCGAGGTTGGCCGCGTAGGGCATCGGCACGTCCTTGCCGGTGACGCGCAGGACCGGGGCGTCGAGGTAGTCGAAGGCGTCGACCATCAGGCGGGCGACGATCTCGGCGCCGATGCCCGATTGCGGGAAGCCCTCCTCCACAGTGACGCAGCGGCCGGTCTTACGCACCGATTCCACAACCGTGTCGGTGTCCATGGGGCGCAGGGTGCGCAGGTCGATGACCTCCGCCTCAATGCCCTGCTCGGCGAGCGCCTGGGCGGCCTTGAGGGCGTAGGTCATGCCGATGGAGAACGACACGATGGTGACGTCAGTGCCGGGGCGGTGGATGCGGGCCTTGCCGATGGGCAGGACGAAATCGTCGAGCTTCGGCACCGGGAAGCTCTGGCCGTAGAGGATCTCGTTCTCGAGGAAGATGATCGGGTTCGGGTCGCGGATCGCGGCCTTGAGCAGGCCCTTGGCGTCGGACGCCGTATAGGGCGCGATGACCTTGAGGCCGGGCACGTTGGAGTACCAGGCCGAGTAGTCGTGGCTGTGCTGGGCGCCGACCCGAGCCGCCGCGCCGTTGGGGCCGCGGAACACGATGGGACAGCCGAGCTGGCCGCCCGACATGTACAGGGTTTTCGCCGCCGAGTTGATGATGTGGTCGATGGCCTGCATGGCGAAGTTGAAGGTCATGAACTCGACGATGGGGCGCAGGCCCGTGAACGCCGCACCGACGCCGATGCCGGCGAAGCCGTGCTCGGTGATCGGAGTGTCGACCACGCGCCGTGCGCCGAATTCCTGCAGCAGCCCCTGGGTGATCTTGTAGGCGCCCTGGTACTCGGCGACCTCCTCGCCCATGACGAAGACGGACTCGTCGCCGCGCATCTCCTCCGCCATGGCGTCGCGCAGGGCCTCGCGGACGGTCATGGTGACCATCTCGGTCCCTTCCGGGAACTCGGCCATCACCGGCGCCGGCGCCTTGTTGGTGATGATGGCGGGTGCCGCCGGCGCTTTGGGCGCATCGTCGGCGGTCTTGCCCGTCGCCGCGGGGGCGCCGGCCTGTCCTTCCGCCTGCATGGTCGGGGTCGGGGCGGCCTGGGCGGGCGCATCGGTGGCGGGCTTCGGGGCGGACGCCGCCGAGATATCCTCGCCCTCGGCGGTGATGACGGCGATGGGCGTATTGACCTTCACGCCCTCGGTGCCTTCCGCGACCAGGATCTTGGCGAGCACGCCCTCGTCGATGGCCTCGACCTCCATGGTCGCCTTGTCGGTCTCGATCTCGGCCAGCACGTCGCCGGATTTGACCGGGTCGCCTTCCTGCTTCAGCCATTTCGACAGCTTGCCCTCCTCCATGGTCGGAGACAGGGCGGGCATCAGGATGTCGGTCGCCATGAAAGACTCGTCGATCGAGGAGGAAGTGGGCGGCTCTTGAGATCAGGCCTCAGGCGCGCGACTCCAGAAGGATGTCCGTCCACAGCTCGGCGGGATCGGGCTCGGGATCGTGGGTGGCGAACTCGGCCGCGTCGTTGACCGTCTCGCGCACCTTGGCGTCGGTGGCCTTGAGGTCGGCTTCGGGCACGCCGTGGGCCTCGATCAGGCGCTTGCGCACCATCTCGATGGGGTCGTGCTCGTCGCGCATCTTCGAGACCTCGTCCTTCGTCCGGTACTTCGCCGGATCGGACATGGAGTGGCCGCGATAGCGGTAGGTCTGCATCTCGAGGATGTAGGGAC
The DNA here is from genome assembly GCF_008039485.1 of Methylobacterium sp. WL69. Lineage (NCBI taxonomy): Bacteria > Pseudomonadati > Pseudomonadota > Alphaproteobacteria > Hyphomicrobiales > Methylobacteriaceae > Methylobacterium > Methylobacterium sp. WL69. The sequence continues at coordinate 10,593 of NZ_VRUZ01000054.1, forward strand.
CTTCGCCCGAGCGGGCATGCTCGATGGCCCGCGCGGCGGCCTCGCGCACGGTGCGCACGTCCATGCCGTCGACCTGCTCGCCCGGAATGCCGAACGAGATGCCGCGCCTGGAGAAGTCCGTCTGCGCCGAGGCGCGGGCCACCGAGGTGCCCATGGCGTAGCGGTTGTTCTCGATGACATAGACCACGGGCAGCTTCCACAGCTGCGCCATGTTGAAGCTCTCGTAGACCTGGCCCTGGTTGGCGGCCCCGTCGCCCATATAGGTCAGGCTGACCTGGCCGTTCTTCCGGTAGGCGTCGGCGAAGGCGAGGCCCGTCCCGAGGGACACCTGCGCGCCGACGATGCCGTGGCCGCCGAAGAACTGCTTTTCGCGGGAGAACATGTGCATCGAGCCGCCCTTGCCGCGGGAATAGCCCCCGCGCCGGCCGGTGAGCTCCGCCATCACGCCCTTCGGCTCCATGCCGCAGGCCAGCATGTGGCCGTGGTCGCGGTAGCCGGTGATGACCTGATCGCCGTCGATGGACGCCATCTGCATGCCGATGACGACGGCTTCCTGGCCGATGTAGAGGTGGCAGAACCCGCCGATGAGGCCCATGCCGTAGAGCTGCCCCGCCTTCTCCTCGAAGCGGCGGATGAGCAGCATCTCGTGGTAGGCGTGGAGGTCTTCGTCGCGGGTGAATTGGGGTGTGTTCGGAGCCGGCGCGTGGGCGGCCTCCGACGGTGTCAGGTCGGATTTGGGCTGGCCCGCCTCGGTTGCGGAATCCATCGGCTCTCTCCCCGGGGACCGTCTGTTCTCCCCCGAGGTTCTAGGACACGCGTTTTGGGAAAGCGAGGCCGGCCCGCCGACAGATCGGGACCGTTGTCAGGTGCGCCGGATCGCCGCCCGGCAAGGCGACGAAACCGGGCTACGGGTTGATGATGACGACGTCGTTGGCGTGCACCCGGCCGAGGACCACCCGGGCGCGCTCCTCCAGGAGGTCGCGGTCGATCTGGTCGCTGCGCAGGAGGGTGACGCGGTGCTCCCACTCGGCCCGGTCGGCCTTCACGGCGGCGAGTTCCTGATTGAGCCCGTAGGCCTGGATCTTGAGGGCGCGCTTGGCTTCGAGGCCGCGATTGCCGCCCTCGGCCTGATGCACGAAATAGCCGACGACGAGCCCCGAGACGGCGTACAACGCCAGGGGCATCAGCACGGAACGGACGCGACGACGGATCACCATGGGGGAAGCATCGCGCCGCACGGTTAAGAAAGTCCTTCGACGAAGCGTGTGCGGGGACATGGCGCGATGATGCGGTTCGACCTCGTCGATCTCGGCCTGTTCCGCCACGTGGTCGAGGCCGGCTCCATTACCCATGGGGCGGCACGGGCCAACCTGGCGCTGGCCGCCGCGTCCGCCCGCATCCGCGCCATGGAAGTGTCCCTCGGGGCCGCCCTCCTCACCCGCGGCCGCCAGGGCGTGACCACGACGCCGGCCGGGCGCGCGCTGCTCGCCCATGCGCGGGATCTTCTCGACGGGGTTGACCGGATGCAGGGCGAACTCGCGGCCTTCTCCGGCGGCACCGTCGGGCAGATCCGGGTCCTGTCGAACACCAATGCGCTGACCGAATTCCTGCCCGAGGTCCTGAGCGCGTTCCTCGCTCGCCAGACCGGGGTCAGTGTCGACATCGAGGAACGGACCTCGGACGAGATCGTCGGCCTCGTGGCCGAGGGCGCCGCCGACCTCGGCATCGTCGCCGGGACCGTCGATACCGGGGCCCTGGAGACCTACCCGTTCCGGCAGGACCGCTTCGTCGTCGTGGCCGCCGCCGGCCATGCCCTGAGCCGGTCCCCGTCCGTGGCCTTCGCCGATGTCCTGGAGCACGACCTCGTCGGCCTCGACCGCACCTCCGCCCTGACCCGCTTCCTCGCCGACAAAGCCGCGCGCACGGGGCGGCCCATGCGGCTGCGGGTGCAGCTGCGCAGCTTCGATGCCGTCTGCCGCCTCGTCGAGTGCGGCGTCGGCCTCGGCATCGTCCCGGAGACCACGGCGGCGCGGGCGGCGCGCACCATGGCCATCGCGGTGGTGCCCCTCCTCGACCCCTGGGCCGTGCGGGACCTGACCATCTGTGTGCGGGCGCTCGCCGCCCTTCCCGCCTTCGCACAGGACTTCGTCGCGCACCTGCGCACCCCGCCAACCGCCTGATCGGTTTCGATGATTGACTTCGCACCTGCGAAGACGCATATGGCGGTTGCAGCGTCAGCGGCCGTCATGGTTCCGCTTGAGAGGGCTGCGTGACGGATCGACGGGTCGCTTCAAGCGAATTCCGACCGACCTGAGCCCCTCTCTTCAACGTGCATGCACCCGGACTGCCCCGGCACGCGGGCGGCTCCAGCTCAACGGACCGATTCTCATCGATCTGCGCACCGACCATCGTTGGATGGCGTGCGCCACGGTCCCGCTGCCTTGAAAGATTCGACTTGACCCAATTTACTGATTTCGGCCTCGCCCAGCCCGTGCTGCGGGCGCTGGAGGAGGCCGGCTACAAGACGCCGACCCCGATCCAGGCCCAGGCCCTCCGCCCCGCCATGGAAGGCCGCGACCTCTGCGGCATCGCCCAGACCGGTACCGGCAAGACGGCCGCGTTCGCGCTGCCGATCCTCCACCGCCTCGCCCAGAACCCGCGGAAAGCCATCCGCCGCGGCTGCCGCGTGCTGGTGCTCTCGCCGACCCGCGAGCTCGCCAACCAGATCGCCGAGAGCTTTTCGGATTATGGGCGGCACCTGTCCTTCACCAACACCGTGGTGTTCGGCGGCGTCACCATCTCGCGCCAGGAAAAGGCGCTCGCCAACGGCGTCGACATCCTCGTCGCCACGCCGGGCCGCCTCATGGACCTCATCGAGCGCCGCTCGCTGACCCTCGAGGCCGTCGAGATCCTCGTCCTCGACGAGGCCGACCAGATGCTCGACCTCGGCTTCATCCACGCCCTCAAGCGCATCGTGAAGATGCTGCCGAAGGAGCGCCAGAGCCTGTTCTTCTCGGCCACCATGCCGAAGAACATCGCCGGCCTCGCCGACCAGTACCTGCGCGATCCGGTGCAGGTCGCCGTCACGCCGGTGGCGACCACCGCCGAGCGCGTCACCCAGGAGGTCATCTTCGCCCATACCGGCGCGAAGCAGGCGCTCCTGAACCACATCCTGCGTGATCCGAAGATCGAGCGCGTCCTCGTCTTCACCCGGACCAAGCACGGCGCCGACCGCGTGGTGCGCGGCCTGGAGAAGGTGACGATCAACGCGTCCGCCATCCACGGCAACAAGTCCCAGCCGCAGCGCGAACGGGCCCTGGCCGCCTTCAAGGACGGCTCGTGCCGGGTGCTGGTCGCCACCGACATCGCCGCGCGCGGCATCGACGTCGAGGCCGTGAGCCACGTCATCAACTACGACCTGCCCAACGTGCCGGAAAGCTACGTGCACCGCATCGGCCGCACCGCCCGCGCCGGCGCCAACGGCCTCGCCATCTCGTTCTGCAACGACGAGGAGAAGGCCTACCTGCGCGACATCGAGCGCACCACGCGCCAGAAGATCCCCGTCGGCGCCTTCCCCGAGGGCTTCACGCCCCCGTCGCGCCAGGAGGCCATGGACGCCGCTCAGGCCGAGGAGCGCCGTCCGGCGCCCCAGGGCCAGCGCCCCGGTCAGCGCCAGGGCCAGCGCCCCGGCGGCGGCCGTCCCGGTGGCGGACGCCCCGGCCAGGGTCGCAGCGACGGTGGTCGCGGCGGCCAGGGTGCGCCCGGTCGCAACGCCCGTCCCGATGGGGCCGCCCGGCCCCAGGACGGTCGCGGCGATCGTCGTCCGGCCGGAGCCGGTGAGAACCGGTCCGAGCCGCGCGGCGAGAACCGCCAGCGGGCCCCGCGCCCGCAGGGCGCCGGCGCCGGTGCGGGTGAAGGCCGCGCCATCGGCTGGCTCGACCGCTTCCCGCGCTGAGCCTTCCATCCCGTCATGACGCTGACGCCGTCCCGGACCTCCGGGGCGGCGTTTTCGCGTGCGGAACGCCCATTGCCGCACCGGTGCGCCGCGCCATCTTGAGCGTTGACGTCGATGCGCGAGGACACCATGCGGTTCGAACTCTACCGGGACGCGGCGGGCGAATGGCGCTGGCGCCTGCGGGCGACCAACGGCAACGTGGTGGCCGATTCCGCCGAAGGCTACGGGCGCCGCGAGGATTGCGAGCACGGCATCGCCCTGGTGAAGGGCAGCGCGGCTGCGCCGACCGTGGACATGACCCTGAAGATCGCCTGAGGGGCGGGAGCCACCCATCAGGCTTCGTTGACTCACTTTCCGGTGAGACGAATCCGCACCGGCAACGCTTCGTGCCGTCATGCGTTTGATGCGACCGGGCAAGACCCGGAACCGTGCCCGGACCCGTCGGCTCCTCACGTCCCGCCGACCTATCTCAAGGAGTTTGAGAACGTGCTGAGGAAACTCGTGCTGGCCGCGCTGCTGGCCTTAGGATTTGCCGCGATGGCACCGCAAGGCGCCTCCGCCGCCCCCATCGGTCCCGCCCTCGCCCTTCAGAGCGAGGCCGCCCCGGCGGTTGCGCAGACCGTGCAGTATTACGGCTACCGCCGTCGCTTCTACGGCCCGCGCCCCTTCTACCGTCGTCCGTATTACGGCCGCCGCTTCTACGGCCCGCGTCGGTTCTATGGCGGTCCGCGCCGCTTCTATGGCCCGCGTCCGTTCTACGGCCCGCGCCGCTTCTACTGAGCGTGGTTCCGGTGCCGCCCTGCGGCGGCACCGCATCGCCGGCCTACCCATTTTGCCCCAAAGCCTGGCAGCTCACCCCGAGCCGCCAGGCTTTTTTGCAAGAAAATGCAGCAATTGGTTCGCGGATGTGCAGAATGGTGCTGTAGGTTTAGGCGGGTCCATCCTGGCCCTGCCCGGAGGTACGCCATGACCGAACTCGCAGCGACCGCGGCGCCGGCCCGCGACCTCTGGCGATCGATGCCCCTCGACCTGCTCGTCTCGGTCGCCGCCGTCATCCTCGCCGGCGGCCTGGCCTTCTTCGGTATCCTGCCGTGACGGGACCGGTCCGGCCTGCCGGCGGTGCGGAATTCGCGTAGGGTCGGGCGAATCGCGTCGGGAGCGGGTTGGAATGACGGTGGAAGAAGATGGCGGTCCGCGCGGCGACCTCACGGTCCGCACCAGCGCGATGCCTGCGGACACCAATGCCAACGGCGACATCTTCGGCGGCTGGGTGATGTCGCAGATGGATCAGGCCGGCGGCATCGCGGGCGTCGATCGGGCCCAGGGGCGCGTCGTCACCGTGGCGGTGGACGCCATGACCTTCATCCGGCCGGTGCGCGTCGGCGACGTGCTCTGCGTCTACACCCGCGTCGGCCATGTCGGCCGCACCTCCATGAAGATCGAGGTCGAGGCCTGGGCCCGGCGCTTCCGCACGCAGGTCCGCGAGAAGGTGACGGAGGCGACCTTCACCTTCGTCGCTATCGACGATGCCGGGCGGCCGCGCGCCGTGGATCTCCCGGCGCCGCCGGTCGATTAGACCGCCTTCCCTTCCGCTCGCGCGCGCCCTTCCCTTCCGCTCGCGCGCGCCATGCCGTAAAGGCGCGGGACTTGAAGCAAGGTCCCGCGCGCGCATGATCCGCCTCGAAAAAATCGGCAAGCAGAACGGCCGGCAGATCGTCTTCATCGAGGCGTCCGCCGCCCTGCAGAAGGGCGAGAAGGTCGGCCTCGTCGGCCCCAACGGCGCCGGAAAGACCACCCTGTTCCGGATGATCACCGGCGAGGAGGAGCCCGACGAGGGCCAGGTCGCCACCGACAAGGGCATCACTATCGGGTATTTCAGCCAGGATGTCGGCGAGATGTCCGGCTGCTCCGTGGTCTCGGCGGTCATGGACGGCGCCGGCCCCGTGAGCGTCGTCGGCACCGAGCTGAAGGCCCTGGAGGCGGGGCTCGCCGATCCCGATCGCATGGACGAGATGGAGGCGCTGATCGAGCGCTACGGCGAGGTCCAGGCGCGCTTCGAGGAACTCGACGGCTACGCCCTCGAAGGCCGGGCCTACGAGGTGCTGGCGGGCCTGAGCTTCTCCCAGGAGATGATGGACGGCGATGTCGGCAAGCTGTCGGGCGGCTGGAAGATGCGCGTGGCGCTCGCCCGCATCCTCCTCATGAACCCCGACGTGATGCTCCTCGACGAGCCCTCCAACCACCTCGACCTGGAAAGCCTGATCTGGCTGGAGGCCTTCCTGAAGAATTTCGAGGGCGCCCTGCTGATGACCTCGCACGACCGCGAGTTCATGAACCGCATCGTCACCAAGGTGGTGGAGATCGACGGCGGCACCCTCACCACCTATTCGGGCGACTACGGCTTCTACGAGCAGCAGCGGGCGCTCAACGAGACCCACCAGCAGGCCCAGTTCGAGCGCCAGCAGGCGATGCTGGCGAAGGAGATCAAGTTCATCGAGCGCTTCAAGGCCCGGGCCTCCCACGCCGCCCAGGTGCAGAGCCGGGTGAAGAAGCTCGACAAGATCGAGCGCGTCGAACCGCCCAAGCGCCGGCAGTCGGTGGCGTTCGAGTTCCAGGCCCCGCCCCGCTCGGGCGACGACGTCGTGATGCTCAGGAACGTCCACAAGAGCTATGGCAGCCGCCGGATCTACGAGGGGTTCGATTTCGCCATCCGGCGCAAGGAGCGCTGGTGCGTCATGGGCATCAACGGCGCCGGCAAGTCGACCCTGCTGAAGCTCGTCACCGGCTCGACCCAGGCCGATGACGGCACCGTCTCCGTCGGCGGCAGCGTCAAGCTCGGCTACTTCGCCCAGCACGCCATGGACCTGCTCGACGGCGAGCGCACGGTGTTCCAGACCCTGGAAGACGCGTTCCCGCAGGCGGCGCAGGGCTCGCTCCGGGCGCTCGCCGGCTGCTTCGGCTTCTCCGGCGACGATGTCGAGAAGCGCTGCCGGGTGCTGTCGGGTGGCGAGAAGGCCCGCCTCGTCATGGCCCTGATGCTGTTCGACCCGCCGAACTTCCTCGTCCTCGACGAGCCCACCAACCACCTCGACATGGGCACCAAGGAGATGCTCATCGCGGCGCTCTCGGCCTACGAGGGCACCATGCTGTTCGTGAGCCACGACCGGCATTTCCTGGCGGCCCTGTCGAACCGGGTGCTCGAAGTCACCCCCGAGGGCATCCACCAGTACGGCGGCGGCTACACGGAATATGTCGCCCGGACGGGCCAGGAGGCCCCGGGCCTGCGGAGCTGACGCCGAACGTTCACACGTTCGGCGCCGCGACCCGCTTGCGCAGTCCGGTGATGACGGCCTTCAGGATTTCCGAGCCGGCCTCGTCGCTGTCGATCCCGTGCCCGATGGAGCGCATGGACACGATGCGCTCGTGGACGAAGGACAGCTTGGCGATGACCGCCGGCGTCAGCTTGAACGGGTAGAGCGCCGGCTGTCCCATGCTCCGGCTCAGGGAGTTCACCGCGTAGGTGAGCGGCAGCCACGCTTCCACCAGGCGGCTGAAATCCGGGATCTGGTAGGGATCGTAGTCGATCACCACGGGGTCCGCCGGACCGTTGCGCAGGCGCGGCCGCACGTGGAGCTCGAAGGTGCCGGCCGTCTCCACCGTATCGACGATGTGGAGATACTGTGCCCAGGTCTCGGCGAAATCCTCCCACGGATGGCTGGTGGCGTAGGCGCTGACGTAGGATTCCTCCCAGTTCTCCGGCGCGCCGTCGCGGTAGTGCCGCTGGAGCGCCCGGCCGTAATTGTCGCGCTCGTCCCCGAACAGCGACCGGAACGTCCACAGGCTCTGGTCGAAGCGCACCAGGACGTTCCAGAAATAATGTCCGATCTCGTGGCGGAAGTGCCCCAGGAGCGTGCGGTAATACTCGCCGAACAGCGTCCGCCGGCGCTCGCGCTCGACGTCGTCGGCCTCGGCGATGTTGAGGGTGATGACCCCGCCGCGGTGGCCGGTGAGCACCGGCGGCCCGATGCGATAGCTCTCGGACGGATCGACGAGGAAGTCGAAGGCGAGGCCCGTGGTCGGATTCTCCGCCCGCGTCATCAGCGGCAGGTTGAGCCGCAGGAGGGAGTAGAACAGCCGGTGCTTGGCCGCCTCGATCTGGCGCCAGCGCGTGAGGTTCCAGGTGACGCCGAGGTCGGGCACCACGCGGTTGTGGCGACAGGCGGTACAGTACGCCTCCGGCATGTCTTCGGGCACGAGCCAGTTGCAGGCCCCGTGCGCGGCGTTGGCGCAGAACCGGTATTTCCGGGCCGGATTGGCATAGGCGTGCCAGTGCGTGCCCACGGGCTCCAGCGCCGACATCTCGTGCATCTCGCCGACGTAGCCGAGGCGCCGCTGACAGCTCTCGCAATCCGTGCTCTCGAAGCTGACCGGCTGGTCGCAGGCCTGGCACTGGAAGATCTTCATGCTGCCGTCTCGATGCCCGAACCCTGCCACCCCTGCGCGCCGCATCCCGCCGCGGGCGCTCCGCCCCCGGCAAGGGGAGGAAAGCCGTCCCATCCGGCTAAGTTCCCGCCCGGTTCGCTGTGGCCCGATCATGCACGGAACTTGCTTACGGACTCGCTTCGATGCGACGTCGGTGTGCGGCGGTGCTTTCGCGCCACGAGCCCGACGCGACGGCGCACCATCACCGACCCCATCGCCCGCGGGAGACCGTTGGCGTATGGCTGGAACACTGCATCCCCGGGTGCACCGCAGGGCGGTGGCCCGGCCCCTCGCAGCCGCACCGGGCGTCCCATCGCCCACGCGGCTCCACGCCCTGGTACTGCGGGAGTCCCCGTGTCGATCAAAGCCGCCCTGCACCACGTCACGCACTACACCTACGACCGGCCGATCGCGCTGGGTCCGCAGGTGATCCGCCTGCGGCCGGCGCCGCATACGCGCACGGCCGTGCCGGCCTACTCCCTGAAGGTCCTGCCCGAGAATCACTTCATCAACTGGCAGCAGGACCCCAACGGCAACTGGCTCGCCCGGCTGATCTTTCCGGAGAAGACCCGCGAGTTGAAGATCGAGGTCGATCTCACCGCCGACATGTCGGTGATCAACCCGTTCGACTTCTTCGTCGAGGACTACGCCCAGGCGCGGGGCTTCACCTATGCCGACGACCTCACGGCGGAACTGAAGCCCTACCTCGTCCTCGACGACGCCATGGCGCCCGAGGTCGACGACTTCCTCACCCGCCTGCCGGCCGAGCCGAACACGGTGCTGTTCCTCGTGGCCCTCAACGCCCAGGTGGCGGGGGAAATCACCTACGGCGTCCGCCTGGAGCCGGGCGTGCAGACCGCGGCCGAGACCCTGACCCTGAAGAGCGGCTCGTGCCGCGACTCGGCGTGGCTGATGGTGCAGATCCTGCGCCGCCTCGGGATGGCTGCCCGCTTCGTGTCCGGCTACCTCATCCAGCTCATTCCCGACACCACCGCCGTCGACGGCCCCGTCGGCACCGCCGCCGATTTCACCGATCTGCACGCCTGGGCCGAGGTCTACCTGCCCGGCGCCGGCTGGATCGGCCTCGACGCCACCTCCGGCCTCCTCTGCGGCGAGGGCCACATTCCGCTGGCCGCGACGCCGCATTACAATTCGGCGGCGCCCATTTCCGGTCTCGCCGAGCCGGCCGAGGTCGAATTCGGCTTCGAGATGACCGTGACCCGCGTGGCCGAGGCGCCGCGCATCACCAAGCCGTTCTCCGACGAGGTCTGGGAGGCCATGGACGCCCTGGGCGACCGCATCGACGTGGATCTCGCCGAACAGGACGTGCGCCTGACCATGGGCGGCGAGCCGACCTTCGTCTCCATCGACGATTTCGAATCGGCCGAGTGGAACGCCGCCGCCGTGGGGCCGACCAAGCGGGGCCTCGCCGACAAGCTCATCCGCCGCCTGCGCACCCGCTTCGCCCCCGGCGGCATGCTCCATTACGGCCAGGGCAAGTGGTATCCGGGCGAGAGCCTGCCGCGCTGGGCCTTCGCCCTGTACTGGCGCCGCGACGGCGTGCCCGTGTGGAAGGATGCCGGCCTCATCGCCGCCGAGGACGGCCCGCGCACCGCCAATTCGACCCAGGCCAAGGCCCTCATCGACGGCGTCGCCGCGCGCCTCGGCCTCGGCCCCTACGTGTTCCCCGCCTTCGAAGACCCGGTCTACTGGACCGAGAAGCGCGACGAGTTGCCGGTCAACGTCACCACCTCGGAACCGATGTTCCCGAACCCCGAGACCAATGCCCGGATGGCGCGGGTGTTCGAGCGCGGTCTGGGCGAGGCCGCCGGTTACGCCCTTCCCCTGGCGAGCCTGCCCCTCGGCGAGGATGGGGCGGCGGATCGGGTCTGGATCTCCGAGGCCTGGGACTTCCGCCGCGGCCACGCCTTCCTCACCCCCGGGGATTCCCCCGTCGGCTACCGGCTCCCCCTGTCGTCCCTGCCCTACGTGCCGTCCGCGAACTATCCCTACTACCAGCCGCAGGACCCCCTCGAAGAGCGCGATGCCCTGCCCGAGGGCCATCCGGGCACGGAGACGGTCAACGGTTCGGGCGTCACCGGGGTCGCCGTCCGCACGGCCTTCGCGGTCGAGCCGCGCGACGGCGTGCTCCACGTGTTCATGCCGCCCCTGCAGCGGGTGGACGAGTACCTCGAACTCCTCGGCCACCTCGAAGCGGCGGCGGCGGCGCTGAAGCAGGCCGTGCACATCGAGGGCTACGAGCCGCCCTTCGACCCGCGCATGAACGTCATCAAGGTCACGCCGGACCCCGGCGTCATCGAGGTCAACGTTCACCCGGCCCCGTCCTGGCGCGACGCGGTGACCATCACCACCGAGCTCTACGAGGATGCCCGCCAGATCCGCCTCGGCGCGCAGAAGTTCATGACCGACGGCCGCCACACGGGAACCGGCGGCGGCAATCACGTGGTGCTCGGCGGCGCGACGCCCAACGACTCGCCGTTCCTGCGCCGGCCGGACCTCCTGAAGAGCCTGGTGCTGTACTGGCAGCGCCATCCGGCCATGTCCTACCTGTTCGCCGGCCTCTATATCGGTCCGACGAGCCAGGCCCCGCGCATGGACGAGGCGCGCCACGACGGGCTCTACGAGCTCGAAATCGCCATGGCGCAGGTGCCGAAGCCCGACGAGCCCAACATCCCGCGCTGGCTGGTGGACCGCATCTTCCGCAACATCCTCGTGGACGTGACGGGCAACACCCACCGCTCCGAGATCTGCATCGACAAGCTCTACTCGCCGGACGGGCCGACGGGGCGCCTCGGACTCCTCGAATTCCGCTCCTTCGAGATGCCGCCGGACCCGCGCATGAGCCTCGCGCAGCAATTGCTGCTGCGCGCCATCGTGGCGTGGCTCTGGCGCGAGCCGCAGGAGGGCGGCTGTGTCCGCTGGGGCACGGGCCTGCACGATCGCTTCATGCTGCCCCACTTCCTGTGGGCCGACTTCCTCGGCGTGCTGGAGGATCTCCGGGCCGCCGGCTACGACTTCGACCCCGCCGCCTTCGTCGCGCAGCGCGAGTTCCGCTTTCCGGTGTTCGGAACCGTGGAGCATGGCGGCGTGAAGCTGGAGCTGCGCCAGGCCCTGGAGCCCTGGCACGTGCTGGGTGAAGAAGGGGCCATCGGGGGGACCGTGCGCTACGTCGACAGTTCCGTGGAGCGGCTGCAGGTGAAGGTCGAGGGCTTCGTCCCCGGCCGGCACGTGATCGCCTGCAACGGCCGCCGCCTGCCGATGACCGGCACCGGCGTCTCCGGCGAGGCGGTGGCGGGCCTGCGGTTCAAGGCGTGGCAACCGGCCTCGTCGCTGCACCCGACGATTCCCGCGCACGCGCCCCTCACCATCGACATCCTCGATGCCTGGAGCGGGCGTTCCCTCGGCGGCTGCCGCTATCACGTCAGCCATCCGGGCGGGCGCAACTACGAGACCTTCCCGGTCAACACCTACGAGGCGGAGGGGCGCCGCCTCGCCCGCTTCCAGGCCCACGGCCACACCGCCGGCAGGATCGAGATGCCGGTGGAAGAGACCAATCGCGAGTTCCCCATGACCCTCGATCTGCGGAGCCCGGGCCCGCGATGAGTGATGCGGCCGAGGCGGAGGTCTCCGGGCGGGCGGAACGGCTGGCGCGCTGGACCTCCGGCTACCGGCCGCATCCGGGCGTGCCCGACGCGTTCATGGACCCGTCGGGCACGCCGCGCGTGGCCTGGACGCGGGTTCTCGACCGCCTCGGCGACCTCACCGAAGTAGACATCGCCGCCCGCTTCGTCTCGGCCGTGCGCCACATCCGCGACACCGGCATCTCGTACCGGATCTACGGCGACAAGCGCGATCACGCCTGGCCGCTGGGCTCCCTCCCCTTCGTGGTGGAGGCGGCCGACTGGCAGGATCTGAGTGCCGGCATCGTCGAGCGCGCCGAACTGATGGAGGCGATCCTCGCCGACATCTACGGCCCCGGCCGCCTCGTGGCCGACGGGCTGCTCCCGGCCGCCGTAGTCGCCGGGAGCCCGGAATTCATGCGGCCCGTCGCCGGGATCGCGCCGCCGGGCGGGCGCTTCCTCAAGCTCTACGCCGCGGACGTCACGCGCGGGCCCGACGGGCGCTGGCAGGTCCTGGCCGACCGCACCCAGTCCCCGTCCGGTCCGGGCTATGCCCTGGAGAACCGGATGGTGCTGACCCGCGCCTTCCCGGATCTCTACACCGATCTCCACGTCGAGCGCCTTGCCCCCTTCTTCCAGGCCTTCCGGCAGGGGCTGGCGCTCGGCGCGCAGCGCAGCGACCCGCGCATCTGCCTCCTCACCTCCGGGCCGTTCAGCTCGACCTATGTCGAGCAGGCGGTCCTCGCCCGCTATCTCGGCCTGCTCCTCGTCGAGGGCGACGACCTCGTGATGCAGGACGGGGCCCTGCACGTCCGCACCGTGTCGGGCCTGAAGCGGGCCGACGTGCTGTGGCGGCGCATCGATTCCGACTACGTCGATCCCCTCGAACTGAACCCCGCCTCCCGCCTCGGCGTGCCCGGCCTCATCGAGGGCCTGCGCAACGCCAGCCTCGTCGTCGGCAACATGCCGGGCTCCGGCATCCTCGAATCGGGCGCCCTCGCCGCCTACCTCCCGGGCATCGCCAGACGGGTCCTCGGGGGAGAGCCGCGGCTGTCGGGCCCGCGCACGTGGTGGTGCGGCGATCCTGACAGCCTCGCCCATGTGCGCGACAACCTCGACGCCCTGACCCTGCGGCCCGTGGCGACGCCGCCCAAGGGCATGGCCCGCGACGCGATCATGGGACCCCTCGCCTTCGGGGCCGACCGCGAACGCGTCGTCGCGGCCCTGCGCGACCGGCCGTTCGACTACGTCGCCCAGGAGCGTGCCCCCCTGGCGACCACGCCCGGCTGGGACCGGACCGGCGGCGCCCTGCGCCTCGTGCCCCGTCCCTTCGCCCTGCGGGTGTTCGCCGCCTTGACGCCGGACGGCTGGCGGGTGATGCCGGGCGGCTTCTGCCGCATCTCGGAGCGCGCCGACGTCGATCCCATCGAGATGCGCGCCGGCATCAAGGCCGCCGACGTGTGGATTCTGTCCGACGGGCCCGTCGAGTCGGTCCCCCTGATCCAGCCGGCCGCCCAGAAGGTCCGGCGGATCGCCGGCCACCTGCCCTCGCGGGCCGCCGACAACCTGTTCTGGTTCGGCCGCTACGTCGAGCGGGCGGAGGCGGTGATCCGCCTCGTGATCGCGCATCTCGGCAGCGTCGGCGCCGCCGTCATCACCGACCTGCCCGGCGACGCCAACTCGCCGACCTCCCTGCGCATCCGCGCCCTCCTCGACGAGTGGGGCGCCATCTCCGCCCCGGACCTGCCCACCGCCGCCCTGGCCCGGGAAGCGCTGAGCGGGCGCGAGGTCTACGGCTCGGCCCTCAGCCACGGCCTCTCCGCGCGGAGCAACGCCGCGATCCTGCGCGAACGCCTCTCGGGCGAGGCCTGGCGGGTGCTCGCCGACCTCAAGGACATCCTCGATATCGGCACGGAGCGGGCCTATTCCGAGGCCGAACTCGTCGGCGTCGCCGAGCGGGCGCTGGGTCTCATCGCCGCCCTGGCGGGGCTGGCTCAGGAGAACATGAACCGCACGGCCGGCTGGCACTTCGTCGATCTCGGGCGGCGCATCGAGCGGGTGATCAACACCTGCGCCTTCGCGACGCGATTCGTCGGCGACGGCGCCACCGCCGAGGATCTCGGCGTGATGCTGTCGCTCTGCGATTCGCACATCGCCTTCGGCGCGCGCTACATGCAGGGGGCCGCCCTCGATCCCGTGCGCGACATGGTACTCCTCGATCCGTTCAATCCCCGCTCCGTCGCCTTCCAGGTCGAGGCCATCGAGCGCCATCTCGCCAGTCTGCCGGTCCTGAGGGTCGACGGCCTGCCCGAGCCGCACCAGCGCCTCGCCGCCAAGCTGGCCGCGGAGTTCGCCACGGGCGAAGCGTCCGAGTTCGACGGGGCCGCCCTGGCGCGCCTGGAGAACGAGTTCGAGCACCTGGCCGACGCCATCGCGACCCGCTACTTCCCCAATGGCCCGCACGCCCTGCGGCCGGAAAAGCTCGTGGGTCTCGGGTGATCTACACGCTGCGCCACCTCACCACCTACCGCTACGCCCGGCCCGTGCCCTTCGCCCGCTGCGGCCTGCGGCTGCGGCCGACGGACGGCGAGGGCCAGACGGTCCTGGAGAGCGCCCTCGCGATCTCGCCCGAGCCGCGCCAGCGCGTGGTGCGCCGCGACTATTTCGGCCTCGACGTGGTGGCGGTGACCATCGACACGCCCCACACGGAGCTGCGCGTGGAATCGCTGTCGCGGGTCCTCGTCGAGCGCCCGCCCCTGCCCGATCCCGAATCCGGCCCGTCCTGGGAGCGGGTGCGCGACGACGCCCTGGCCCGGAGGTCCCTCGCCCCCGGCGCGCCGGTGCACTACCTGTTTCCGAGCATCCGCGTGCCCCTCGCCCCCGAGGTGACGGACTACGCGCGCGCGAGCTTCCCGCCCGGACGCAGCGCCTTTGGCGGCGCCTTCGACCTCATGCTGCGCATCCGGGCCGATTTCCGGTTCGACGCCAAGGCGACCTCCGTGCGGACGCCCCTGGCCGAATCCTTCGCCCTGCGGGCGGGCGTCTGCCAGGATTTCGCCCACATCATGATCGCGGGCCTGCGCGGCCTCGGTATTCCGGCCGCCTATGTCAGCGGCTATCTCCGGACGATTCCCCCCGTGGGACGCCCGCGCCTGCGCGGGGCGGATGCCAGCCACGCCTGGGTCTCGGTCTGGTGCGGCGAGGGCTGGATCGGCCTCGACCCCACCAACGGAATCGGCATGTGCGACGACCACATCGTCGTGGCGCGCGGGCGCGACTACACCGACGTCTCGCCCATCGACGGGATCGTCTCCTCCTCCGGCGCGCAGAAGCTGAAGGTCGAGGTCGACGTGGTGCCGGACGGCGAGCCGATGCCCGAGCACGCCCCGGCCGTGGAGGCGGAGCCGGCGTGAGCCCCCGTCGTCGAACCGCCGCGGGCGCATGGACAGGCGCGCCCCCCATGGCTTAAGCGCGGCTTGCGTCGGGAGGGCTGTCAGCGCGGCTCGCGTCCCTGCGGACGTCCGGTGGAGTGGGAACCTTGGTCGAGACACAGGACGGTGCGTCGCTCGACGACGCACGTGCGGCGATCCGCGCCTTCATCCTCGGGCGCAGTCCCGGCCTCGCGCCGGAAGCCGTCACCGGGCAGACTTCCCTGGTGACCAGCGACGCCCTCGATTCCATCGGCGTCCTCGACCTGATGATGGAGCTCGGCGACCGCTTCCGCTTCGAGATCGAAGAGGACGCGTTCGCCGTCGAACATTTCGAGAGCATCGACGCCCTGGCGGCCTACGTCGTGTCGAAGCGGCACCAAGCCTGACGCCATGAGGACCCCATGAGCGCGCCGACGCACGTCCGGGACCTGCTCGACGGGCCGGCCGGCGAGCGCATCGCCCTCGTGGCCGGCGCGGAGCAGCTGACTTACTCCGCCCTCCGCACCCGCGTCGCGGCCCTGGCGGACCAGCTGATCGGGGCCGGCATCGCGCCGGGCGACCGGGTCGCGGTCTGGCTGCCGAAATCCATCGGCGAATGCGTGGCCCTGTTCGCCGTCGCGCGGGCCGGCGCCGCCTTCGTGCCGATCCATCCGAGCCTGCGCCCGGCCCAGGTGCGCCACATCGTCGAGGATTGCGGCGCGCGCGCCCTGGTGACCGATGCCCACCTCCGCGCCACCCTGGCCGAGAGCCTCGCGTTGGAATCCGAGGCGCCGGGGAGCGAGGATGCCCTCCTGCTCCTCACCCTGGAGCGCCGGGACGGACCCGCTCCGCCGACCGATCTCGCGGCGATCCTCTACACCTCGGGGTCGACGGGTTTGCCCAAGGGGGTGATGCTCTCCCACGCCAACCTGCTCGCCGGCACCCGCATCGTTCGGACCTACCTGGGCCTCACGCCGGACGAGCGCATCCTGTCGGTGCTGCCCCTCGCCTTCGATTACGGCTTGAACCAGCTCCTCACCGCCGTCGAGCAGGGCGCCCGCCTCGTCCTCCTCGACGTCCGGTTCGGCGACGAGGTGGTGCGCGCCATCGAGACCCACGGGATCACCGGGCTCGCCGGGGTGCCGACCCTGTGGACCCTCCTGACGCGGGCGGCCCCCCGTCTGGCCACGGCCGATCTGGCGAGCCTGCGCTACCTCACCAATTCCGGCGGCGCCGTGCCCGTGGAGACCGTCGCGCGCCTGCGCCGCGCCCTGCCGCGGACCGACATCGTCCTGATGTACGGGCTCACGGAAGCGTTTCGCTCGACCTGGCTTCCCCCCGGCGAGCTCGACGCCCGGCCCGGCTCCATGGGGCGCGCCATCCCGGAGACCGAGATTTTCGCCGTCGCCGCCGACGGCCGGCGCACGCGGCCGGGCGAGCCCGGCATCCTGATGCATCGCGGCCCCACCGTGTCCCTCGGCTACTGGAACCGGCCCGAGGACACCGCCCGGGTGCTCGTGCCCGATCCCCGCGCCCCCGGCGGC
>NZ_VRUZ01000055.1:0-27162 GCF_008039485.1 Methylobacterium sp. WL69
GCCCCCTCGCCGGGCGCTCACACCCCGTGCCCTCGCCGCCCGGTTCCGGCAGGCGCGGGAGGGCGCCACGGTGGTGGAATTCGCCATCCTGGCGTTTCCGTTCCTGGCACTGATCACCGGCATCATCGACATGTCGATGCTGTTCTGGGCGAGCCAGACCCTCGACGACGCCCTCGCCGACGCCTCGCGCACGATCCAGACGGGGCAGTTCCAGAGCGTGAATTCCGGCGTCGCCGATCCCGCGCTGGTTCTGGAGAACCTGCGCAAGCAGCTCTGCCAGGTGAACGGCGCCGACCGCTGGACCCTGTTCAAGTGCGCGGAGGTGAAGCTGGAGGTCCGGGTCTTCGCCTCCATGGCGGCGGGCACGGGCACCAACCCCGTCGACCCCTCCACCGGCGACTGGTCGAAGGGGTTCGGCACGGCCTACGCGAACGCCCAGGCGAGCACCATCGTGGTGGTCCAGGCGGCGGTGAAGTACCCGACCTTCACCATCATGTTTCCCATGACCCCGACATTCCGGGACGGATCGCGCCTGCTGCAATCCGTCCAGGTCTTTCGCACCGAGCCGTTCTGAGCCGTGGAGGCCCGCGTGACCCGCTTATCCCCGGAGGCTGCCGTGACCGCGCCGGTCTCCGCCGACCCGGCCCCGTCGGGCGTCCTCGGCCGTTTCCGGCGCGCCCAGGGCGGCGTCGCGGCCATCGAGTTCGCCCTCATCGCGCCGGTGCTGCTGCTCATGTATGTCGGCGGCTGCGAACTCGCCCGGGCGGCGATGGCCCAGCGGCGCACCAGCCTGCTCGCCCGGACCGTGGCCGACCTCACCGCCCTCGGCGACACCACCTCGCCCATGGCGCGGGCCACCATGAACGACATCCTGGCGGCGTCCCGCCTCGTCTACAATCCGTTCGATGCGACCCAGGCTGTCATCCGGGTCGCCGCCATCGGCATCTACATGCAGGGCACGACGCGCACGGTGCGGATCTGCTCCAGCGACGGCTCGCCGAGCACGGCCAAATGGCCGGTCGGCGTCGCGCCGACGGGCCTGACCATCCCGGCCAACTACAACCGTCACGGCATGCGCCTCGTCGTCGCCCAGGTGACGATGCCGTACTCGCCGGTCCTCGGCGCGGCCTACGCCACCTTCACCGGCGCGAGCACGGGCGCGTTTCCCCTGGCCGATACGGTGGTCTGGCCCACCCGCCAGGGCAAGGCCGTCACCACCGGCGCCGACGACGAGGTGGTCCTGCCGGCGGGCGTCGCCTGCCCGGCGACGTCGAGTTGAGGGGGCGGGTCGAAGGGGCCGGGTCGAGGGAGTCGTCCCGCCGGCCGGATCAGCGGACGATGCGCAGCTTGCCGATGCTCTTGGCGATGTCGTCGAAGGCCGCGATCAGGGCGGTGGACGAGTTGGCGACGTAGGCCTGGGCCGGCACCGTGGCGCAGTCCCGCAGGAGATTGATGCCCGCCTGGTCGATGGGGTCGTTCGGCACGCTGAAGCCGATGGTGAACACCGCGATGTTGCGCGCCTTGGCGTTGGTGCAGGCCTCGCGCGTAAGGGCGTCGAGGGCGTCCCGCGCCTGGGCGTCGGAGGCCGGACTGGCCGTGCCGGTGACGAGGCGCCCGGCGAGGGCGGAACTGCCCGAGACCTTGGTTCCGTTGCCGTTGGTGATGTAGCCCATGGAGCCGAACAGGGAATCGTTGATGTTGCGGAAATCGAAACCGCTCGATGCGGCGATAGTCGCGTTGGTGTTCCATGAATTGAAACCATCGGTCATGAGGACGATGACCTTGCGGACCGTCGTGTCGTTGTAGGCCACGCCCTGGCCGAAAACGCTGAGAGGCGAAATCGTCCGCCAAGCCCACATAAAACCCTCGAAGATATTGGTGCTGCCCAATGGACCGAGACCATCGATGAGAGACTTCAGCTTCGCTGTATCGTTGGTCAGCGTCTGCAGCGGTTTGCTCGTGCAGCCGAAATTCGGCCCGTTGGGGATGCCGACGTCATTGTACGTCGTGACGGAATAGCGCGTCGATTTGTAGTATTTGCAGGCACGCATCTCCGCCTCCGGGGCGGTCATCGTCTTGGCCTCGCAACCCGGCTCGTTCGTATAATCCTCCAGATAACTGTTGAGTTGATATTGCACTGAAGGATTCATTTTTGTGTAACGCGACGCCGTCTTGGGTAAGTTATTGGCTGAGTCGTTCTGGACGTACGTCATGTCCTGGGAGGTACCCGCCGGCTCGTCGGGCGCGAACATCGGCACGAAGTAGCTGTCGGGATTGCCCGAGGTCGGCGCCGCGTCCTGCACATTCAGGGGATAGGGCAGCGTCTCCAGGCATCCGGCCCAGCCCCAGGTCGAGTCGAGCTTCTTGAGCTGGGCGAAGATGTCGAGGCGGTTCTTGATGGCCGCCTTGACGGTGGCGTTGGCGGCGGAAAAATCGACGTTGGTCCAGTGGTAGGCGGATTTCGGGGCCGACGACCCGTCGATCCAGGCCGTCGCGGCGCCGTAGGTATTGGGATCCACGGCTACACCACTGGCGAACGGCACGATGGAGATCCTGGTCTGCGGGCTGAAGGCGGGCTTGGTGTAGACGTAATCGACGAACTTCTTGGCCGCGTCCTGGGCGGCGGCCATCTTCGTGCCCGAGCCGCCGGCCTTGTTCATCGAGCCCGTGGTGTCCAACGCGATGGCGATCTCGAAGGTCTGAGCCATGGGCGTCGCGCATTGCGACGAGGCGGAGACATCGATGGTGTTGATGCGCAGGAGGCGGGCGAAGGCGGTGGTGTAGGTGGCGGTGGCCTTCACCAGGATCGTGCGCGGATTCGCCCCGATGGTCAGCGGTGTCGTCAGGGTCGCCACCGGCATGTAGGAGGCGATGAGCTTCGTCGCCTGATCCTCCAGGGCGGCGCTCGTCGTGGTCGTGGTGGTCTGACACAGGCTCAGGGCCGTCCCATCGACGGCGTTCTGCAATCGGGCACGCATGGCCGAGGCCCGGCCGTAATCGATCCCGGTACCGGCGAGGAACATCAGCGGCACGAAGCTCAGGCCGAAGATGATCGCGATGTTTCCGCGCCTGTCGCTGAGAAATCGACTCATGAGGGACATCGTTCGGACCTTGATCGACATCCGGCGACACCCATCAGGTTTTGCTTAACGTTCGGTGATCACCGGCGGCCACCAGCCCGATGCCGCCCTGGATCGACACCATTGCCCGCCACTCGGGTCCCGCAGCACGGCACCGGCCGGGAACGGGCCCGTCGCGCGCGGCGCGCCTACGCGGCGCGGTCGCGATGCCCTATGACCGGGTCCGGGGCGTCCGCCCCATGGTGAAGGCCGGACGGAGCCATGCGCAAGAACGATCCCTGCATCGCCGTCTGCCGGTTCGACGGGCGGACGGGCTGGTGCGTGGGCTGCGGCCGGACGATCCCGGAGATCCGCGCCTGGACGAAGCTGACGCCGTTCCGCCGCACGGCCCTCCTGCGCGACCTGCCGGCCCGGGTCCGGAAGGTTCAGGACGCCCCCCGGGAGGATTGATCCCGTCTCCGCTTCCCCGAGGCGGACTTCGTCCGACGCCGCCGCGCCCTTCAACTCTTCGGGTGCGGGGCGCACCGTCACAGACAGGCGCGCCGCAATCCCCTAAGCCTGCCTCGAGGGCCGCGCCGACCGAACGGGGGTGAAAGGCTCGGAGGAACACCCATGATGCTGCGCCGCGCGCTCCTCGGCCTCGCCGCCCTCCTCCCCCTGGCGCTCGCAGGGCCCGCGCGCGCTGAACCGATTCCCTTCGACGCGGACGCCTTCGCGGCGGCGCAGAAGGCGGGGCGCCCGATCCTCGTCGAGGTCAGCGCGCCGTGGTGCCCGATCTGCAAGGCCCAGAAGCCGATCCTGGCCAGGCTCGCCCAGGACCCGCGCTTCAAGGACCTCGTGATCTTCGACATCGATTTCGACAGCCGCAAGGACGTCCTGCGCCGCTTCGACGCCCGCATGCAGAGCACGCTCATCGCCTTCAAGGGCGCGACCGAGACCGGACGCTCCGTCGGCGAGACCCAGCCCGAGTGGATCGAGGGGCTGGTGGAGAAGACGCTCTAGCGCCGATGGCCGCCACCCTCGGCCTCGCCTTTCTGGCGGGCCTGCTCTCGGTGCTGTCGCCCTGCGTGCTGCCGCTCCTGCCCCTGGTCCTCGGGGCAGCGGCGAGCGAGCATCGCCTCGGGCCGGCGGCCCTGGCGGGCGGGCTCGCCCTGGCGTTCGTCGCCATCGGGCTGTTCGTCGCCACCATCGGCTTCACCCTCGGCCTCGACACGGCGGTATTCCGCATGGGCGCGGCCGTCCTGCTCGTGGCGATCGGCCTCGTCCTGATGCTGCCCGCCGCCCAGACCCGCCTGGCCGTCGCCGCCGGCCCGTTGAGCGACCGGGCGCGGGCGCGGTTCGGCGGGGCCTCGACCACCGGGCTCGGCGGCCAGTTCGGCGTCGGCCTGCTCCTCGGCGCCGTGTGGAGCCCCTGCGTCGGGCCGACCCTCGGGGCCGCCTCGCTCCTCGCCGCGCAGGGGCGCGACCTCGCCGCCGTGGCCCTCACCATGGTGCTGTTCGGCCTCGGGGCCGGCCTGCCCCTGGTGCTGCTGGGCACCCTGTCCCGCGCGACGCTGATGGGGTGGCGCGGCCGGATGATGGGGCTGGGCCGGGGCCTCAAGGCGGTCCTCGGCCTGATCCTGCTCGCGACCGGCCTCGCGATCCTCACGGGCCTCGACAAGGGCTTGGAGACCGCCCTGGTCGAGGCCTCGCCCGCCTGGCTCACGGCCCTGACCACGCGGTTCTGAATGTTTCCCACGACCCCGCCGCCGTACTCGACGGAAGAACGGCGGTGTTTCGTGAGGCGCTCCGATCCCCGTTGCGGCGGGTGGCGCCGTGCGTCACCCTGAGCCGTCCGCCCCTCCGGCGGTCGGGAGAAACCGATGCGCAAGACATCGAAATCAGAGACATCGAAATCAGAGACATCCACGCCCACGACTTCGAAGACACCGACGAAACGCCAGATCCTGCACGGCTTCGCCGCCCTCGGGGCCGCCGCGTGGTCCACGGGGCAGGCTCCGCACGCCTCGGCTTCCGAGGGCAAGAGCCCTGAAGGCGGCAGCGCAAAGGCCGGGGCCCTCGCGACGGACTCCTTCCGGGTTCCGACGGAGGACCCCGCCGTGTCCCTCTACGTCCGCAACAAGCGCCCGGCGGGCATGACGGCGTTCCCGGCCGACAGGATCCTGCTCTACGTCCACGGCGCGACCTACCCGGCCTCGACCTCGTTCGACCTGCCCCTCAACGGGCTCTCGATGATGGACTACCTCGCCGGCCAGGGCTTCGACGTCTACCTCGTCGATCTGCCGGGCTACGGCTTCTCCGACCGGCCGCACCAGATGAGCGCCCCCGCCGGGGACAACAAGCCGTTCCTGCGCACGGTCGAGTCCGCCCGCGCCGTGGGCCTCGCCGTCGAGGCCATCCTCAAGCGCCGGGGCGTGGACAAGCTCAACCTCATGGGCTGGTCGTGGGGCACCTCGACCATGGGGCTCTACACGTCGGAGAACAACGCCAAGGTGAACCGGCTGGTGCTCTACGCGCCGCAATGGCTCGCCACGGCGCCGCTGAACCTCGGCAACACTGGCCCGCTCGGCGCCTACCGCACCGTGTCGCGGGACAGCGCGAAGGAGCGCTGGCTCAAGGGCGTGCCCGAGGACAAGAAGGCCGGCCTCATCCCGCCCGGCTGGTTCGAGCAATGGGCCGACGCGACCTTCGCGACGGACACGGTGGGGGCGGCCCGGACCCCGCCGGTCCTGCGCGCGCCCAACGGCATCCTGGCCGATTCCCAGGATTACTGGCAGGCCGGCAAGCCGCTCTACGACCCCGGCCTGATCCGGGTGCCGACACTGGTGATCCACGCGGAATGGGACGCCGACCTGCCGAGCTATCAGGCACAGGGGTATTTCACCAAGCTCACCGCCGCGCCCTACAAGCGCTTCGTCGAGCTCGGCGAGGGCACCCACACGGTGATGATGGAGAAGAACCGCATGCAGTTCTTCCGCGCCGTGGCGGCCTTCCTCGAAGAAGAGAACCCGACCGCCCTCGAATGAGACCCTGGGACAACCCTACAAGCGCGGCCAGCGCAGCAGGCGCTCGGGGGCGAAGGGCTCCAGGGGCAGGCGCGGGGGCCGGCCGGTGGCGAGGTCGGCGACGATCTGGCCGGTGACCGGCCCCGTCGACAGGCCGATATGGCCGTGCCCGAATGCGAAGATCAGGCCCGGATGCCGCGGCGCCCGGCCGATCACCGGCAGGCCGTCGGGGGTGGACGGGCGGGCCCCGAGCCAGGGCTGGTTGTCGAGGGGCCCGCCGAGGCGCAGGGTGCCCATGGCCTCCCGCGCGGCCGCCTCGATCTGGGTGTGATCGGGCGGCGCGTCGCGGGCGTCGAGCTCGACGCCGGACAGGACCCGCACCCGGGCCTCGCCCATGGGCGCCAGGATCGAGCCCGCCCCCGTGTCGAGGATGGGCCGGGTCAGGGGCGGGCTGTCGGGATGCAGGGCGTAGTGGCGGTGGTAGCCGCGCTCGGCCGCGAAGGCGAAGCGGTAGCCCAAGGGCCGGGCGATGTCGGCCGACGCCGCCCCCGCCGCGAGGACGACTTGGCGGGCGAAGACCGGTCCGGCCTCGACGTCGATGCGCCAGCCCTCCGCCTCCGGCGCGAGGCCGCGGGTCGCGGCGCGGATCGTGCGGCCGCCGAGGCCGGCGAACAGGGCGGCGCAGGCCTCGACCAGGGCGCCCGGATCGCCGACGCTGCCCGTCTCCGGCAGGAGCATGGCCCGCGCGAACGGGCGCACCAGGGCCGGTTCGAGGTCGCGCAGGCCCGGCCCGTCGAGGAGCTCCATCGCCACGCCGTGCTCGGCCAGGATCGCCCGCTCCAGGGCGGCGGCGGCAAAGGCCTCGTCCGTCCGGTAGGCCTTGATCCAGCCCGTGCGCTTCAGGAGATGCGTCGTGCCGGCCCGGGCGGCGAGGCGCTCGTGCTCGGCATAGGCGGCGCTGGTAACGGGCAGGAGCGCCCCCGCGGCCCGGCGCCAGGCCGAGGTGCGGGCGGCGGCGAGGAAGTGCACGGTCCAGGGCACGACCCGCGGGAGATGGGTGTAGCGCAGGCGCAAGGCCCGGTCGGCGTTGCGCAGGTAGGCCGGCAGCTTGCCCCACAGGGCCGGCCCGGCCATGGGCAGGATCGAGCCGCGGCTGATCACGCCGGCATTGCCGAACGAGGTCCGGGCCCGAGCCTCGCCCGGATCGACGAGGACCACGTCGAGGCCGCGCTCCCGCAGGGCGATGGCCGAGGCGAGGCCGACCATGCCGCCTCCGATCACCGCGATATCGCAGGAGTCCCCGGCTTTCCGTGTGCGCTGCTCACTCATGCGACGGCATCGTTCCCATCCCGGATGAAGGCGCAGGCCGCGCGACCACCCATGCCCGCGCCATGCAAGACCTCGGCCCCCCTATCGCGGGCGCGGAGGCCGGGGACAAGGCCGGCCGCCGGGCACGGGCCATCGCCCGCGTCGGCAAAGGCCCACGAAAAAACCCTCCGGCGCGGGGCGCCGGAGGGTCGGGACCGGAGAAGACCGGACGGGGCGGGGCTACTCGGCCGCCTGGAGGACGGGCAGCTCGGAATCGAGGGGCATCGGGTTGCCGCCGAGCGCCGCCGCGAGCTTGACGTCGTCGACCTCGCCCTCCCAGCGGGCGACGACGATGCAGGCCACCGCGTTGCCGATGAAGTTGGTGAGGGCGCGGCACTCGGACATGAAGCGGTCGACGCCGAGGATGAGCGCCATGCCCACCACCGGCACGGAGGGGACCACCGCGAGGGTGGCGGCGAGGGTGATGAAGCCCGAGCCGGTGACGCCGGCGGCCCCCTTGGAGGACAGCATCGCCACGAGGAGCAGGAGGCCCTGCTCGCCGTAGGTCAGGGGCGTGTCCGTGGCCTGGGCGATGAACAGCGCCGCCATGGTCATGTAGATGTTGGTGCCGTCGAGGTTGAACGAGTAGCCGGTGGGGACGACGAGGCCGACGACGGGCTTCGAGCAGCCGGCGCGCTCCATCTTCTCCAGCAGCGAGGGCAGCGCCGATTCGGACGACGAGGTGCCGAGCACCAGCAGCAGTTCTTCCTTGATGTAGCGGATGAGCTTGAGGATCGAGAAGCCGTTGTAGCGCGCCACCAGGCCGAGGACGCCGAGCACGAAGATCGCCGAGGTCAGGTAGAAGGCGCCGACGAGGTAGGCGAGGTTGGCGAGCGAGGCGATGCCGTACTTGCCGATGGTGAAGGCCATGGCGCCGAAGGCGCCGATGGGGGCGACCTTCATGATGATGTTGACGACGCCGAAGATGGCCTCCGACAGCACCTTGATGATGTCGAGCACCGGCTTGCCGCGGTCGCCCAGGAAGGCGAGGCCGAAGCCGAACAGCACCGAGAAGAACAGCACCTGCAGGATCTCGCCGCCCGCGAACGCCCCCACCGCCGTCGACGGGATGATGTTCATGAGGAAGTCGGTGATCGTCTGCGTCTTCGCCTTGTCGGCGTACATGGCGATCGACTTCGGATCGAGGGATTTGGGATCGATGTGCATCCCTGAGCCCGGCTGGACGAGGTTCGCCACGATCAACCCGACGATGAGGGCCAGGGTCGAGAAGGTGATGAAGTAGATGAGCGCCTTGCCGCCGACGCGGCCGACCTTCTCGAGGTTGGTCATGCCGGCGATGCCGGAGACCACCGTGAGGAAGATCACCGGCGCGATGATCATCTTGACGAGCTTGATGAAGGCGTCACCGAGCGGCTTCATGTCCGCGCCGACCTGCGGGTAGAAGTGGCCCAGGGTGATGCCGATGGCGACGGCGACGAGGACCTGGAAGTACAGGGTCCGGTACAGGGGCTTGGGCTTGGCGGGCGGATGCGGGGCGGTGAGCGGTGATGGTACGGCAGCCATGGGGGCGTTCTCCCGGTTCGACGTTGCGGGTGTCGGTTGGGAGGCGGGGTTGGCCCCGGCTCCGTCCGATCCTGGTGTTGGCCGGCGGGTCTCTCCCCCCGGTACCCAGCCCTGCCGTGGATGCAGGCCTGCGTTTCGCTTACCGAATGGCAACCGGCATGCCAGCCCGGGAACCAATCTAATATTTCGTTAACACGTTGATTCGAGGCCGATTTTTCCGATGCCGCCCGCCCGATCGCCCGACCCCGATCCGAGAACCCGCACCCGGCCGGAGAAAGCCGTGCGGAAATCCGCACGCCGCCACGCCCGATGAGGACGGCCCCTCCCGATCCCGCCACGCCCCGTCCGGGGCGGCGGCGGGGCCTCGTCCTCGTGGCGAGCCTCGCCGCGATGCTCCTGGCCGCCTGGATCGCCGGGCGGGCGGCCGAGCGCTGGGCGCTGGCCGACCTGCGCCGCACGGCGCACGCGACCCTGGCGCTCCAGGTCGCGGCGCTCCAGGCGGAGATGCAGAAGCAGGCCTCCCTGCCGCTGGCCCTGGCGGCGGACCCGGAGATCGCGGCGGTGGCGGGCGCGTCCCTATCGCAGGATCTCGTCGAACGGGTGAACCGGCGCCTCGCCCAGGTGGCGGCGGCCACGGGGGCGGCGGTGATCTACGTCATCCGCCCCGACGGCATCACCGTGGCGGCGAGCAACGCCGGGGCCGAGCGCAGCTTCGTCGGCCGGGACTACGCCTTCCGGCCGTATTTCCGGCAGGCGGTGGCCACGGGCGCCGGATCGCAGTTCGCGCTGGGCACCGTCAGCGGCCGGGCCGGTCTCTACCTCTCGCGAAAGATCGCCGGCACCGGCGGCGTCGTGGTGGTCAAGATCGAGTTCGACGGGGTCGAGGCCGCGTGGCGGGCGGGCGGCGACGGGGTGTTCGTGGCCGATTCCCGGGGCATCGTCCTCGTGGCGAGCGATCCGGCCTGGCACTTCTCGACCCTGCGCCGCATCGACGAGGACGAGCGCCGCCGCATCCGCGAGGCCCTGGAATTCGGGGCGGCGCCCCTGGCCGAGATGCCGCTCCATCCCATTCCGGGCGCCCCCGACCGCGTGCGGGTCGGCCGGGGCGCGTCACCGGCGCGGCCGGCCCTGGCCCTCGACGCCGCGATCCCGGGGACGGACTGGCGGCTCCACACCCTGACGCCGCTGGGCGGCGCGGTGGAGCGCGAGCGGGTGCAGGCCTGGATCATCGCCGCCCTCGTCACCGGCCTCGCCTGCCTCGGGCTCGCCACCCTGGCCGACCGGCGCCGGCACCAGCGCCGGCGCCTCGCCGAGGCCTCGGCCCGCCGGGAGGAGCTCGAGGCTTGCGTGCGCGAGCGGACCCGGGAGCTCACGGACGCCAACCGGATGCTGCGCCTCGAGATCGAGGAGCGCCGGCGGGCGGAGGCCGAGCGCGAGCGGGTCGAAGCCGAGCGCGAGCGGATCGAAGCCGAGCGCGAGCGCCTGGGCCGCGAACTCGCCCAGGCCGGCCGCCTCGCGGCTTTGGGCCAGTTCGCCGCCAGCATGGCCCACGAGATCAACCAGCCGCTGGCCGCCATCCGCGCCTACGCCGACAACGCCGCGATCCTGATGCAGCGCGGCCGCACCGCGGAGGCCTCCGAGAACACCGTCGCCATCGGCCGGCTCACGGACCGCATCGGCGGCCTCACCCGCCAGTTGAAGGGCTTCGCGAGGCGGGCCTCGCCCCGGCGCGAGCCGGTGCCCCTGGACGCGATCCTGCGCAACGGCCTCGAACTGGTGGAGGCGCGCGCCCGCGGCGCCGGCATCCCCGTCGTCGTCGACGTCCCCCGCACCGACCTCCACGTCCTCGGCGACGGGCCGCGCCTGGAACAGGTGCTGGTCAACCTGCTGCAGAACGCCCTCGACGCCGTCGCCGGCCGCCCCGACCCGCGGGTGACCCTCCGGGTGAGCGAGGACGGCGACCGCGTCGGGATCGCGGTGCACGACACCGGCCCGGGCCTGCCCGAGGCCTTGCGTGCGCAGGTGTTCGATGCCTTCTTCACCACCAAGACGGACGGCCTCGGCCTCGGCCTCGCCATCGCCCGCGGCATCGCCGAGGATTGCGGGGGCAGCCTGACGGCGGGCGACGATCCGGCGGGGGGCGCCGTCTTCCGCCTGGATCTCGCCGGGGCGACCAGGACGGCCGGGCACGGGGAGGCGGGGCGTTGAGCGAGGCAGCGGAGGGGCGGCCGTCGCCCGAGCGGGTGGTCTTCATCGACGACGAGGCGGATGTCCGCCGGGCCAACCGCCAGAGCCTCGAACTCGACGGCTTCACCGTCGAGACCTTCGGGGCCGCCGGGCCGGCCCTGGCCGCGATCCTGGCCGATCCGCCCGGCCTCGTGGTCACGGACGTGCGCCTGCCGGACCTCGACGGCGTCGCCCTGTTCGCGCGCCTGCGCGCCCTCGACCCCGATCTCCCCGTCATCCTCATCACCGGCCACGGCGACATCCGCATGGCGGTGGGCGCCATGCGCGACGGGGCCTACGATTTCCTCGCCAAGCCCTATCCGGCCGAGGCCCTGATGGCGTCGGCGCGCCGGGCCCTGGAGCGGCGGCGCCTCGTCCTCGAGAACCGGGCCCTGCGGGCGACCCTCGACGCGGCGGTGGAGGAGGACCCCGCCTTCCTCGGGGTCTCGCCCGAGATGGTGCGCCTGCGCGGCCTCGTGCGCGAGGTGGCGCAGGCCGACGTCGACGTGCTCGTGTTCGGCGAGACCGGATCGGGCAAGGAGGTGGTGGCGAGCGCCCTGCACCGCTGGAGCCGGCGGGCGCGGCGCAACTTCGTCGCCATGAATTGCGGGGCGCTGCCCGACAGCGTCGTCGAGAGCGAGCTGTTCGGCCACGAGGCCGGGGCCTTCACCGGCGCCCTCAAGCGCCGGGTCGGGCGCATCGAGCACGCGCAGGGCGGCACCCTGTTCCTCGACGAGATCGAGAGCATGCCCCTCAACCTGCAGGTGAAGCTCCTGCGCGTCCTGCAGGAGCGGGTCGTGGAGCCGCTGGGCACCAACGAGGTCCGCGCCATCGACATGCGGGTGGTGGCGGCCACCAAGGTCGATCTCGGCCAGGCGGCGGCCCAGGGCACGTTTCGCGACGACCTCTATCACCGCCTCAACGTCATCACGATCCAGATCCCGCCCCTGCGCGACCGGCGCGAGGACGTGATGCTGCTGTTCCAGGAGTTCCTGACCCGGGCCGCCGCCCGCTTCGGCCGCGAGGCGCCCCCGGTCACGCCGGCCGTGCGCGAGTACCTGCGCCGCCACGACTGGCCCGGCAACGTGCGCGAACTCGGCCACTTCGCCGAACGCCACGCCCTCGGTCTCGGCCGGCCCGAGGCGGCCCCGCCCGGGGCCGCCGGGACCGCCACCCTCGGGACCCTCGCCGAGCAGGTCGACCGGTTCGAGCGCGGCCTCATCCGCGAGGAACTGTTCATGGCCGGCGGCGACGTGCGCCTCGCCGCCGAATCCCTCGGCACCCCGCGAAAGACCCTCTACGACAAGATCGCCCGCCACGGCCTCACCCCGACGGATTACCGCTAGGTCCGCCCGCCGGGACGCGGACGCTTCCACGCCCT
Organism: Methylobacterium sp. WL69; assembly: GCF_008039485.1. NCBI lineage: Bacteria > Pseudomonadati > Pseudomonadota > Alphaproteobacteria > Hyphomicrobiales > Methylobacteriaceae > Methylobacterium > Methylobacterium sp. WL69. Next base: position 12,585 of record NZ_VRUZ01000055.1, read on the forward strand.
CGGCCGAGACCGCAGCCGCCGCGAGGGCGTGGAAGCGGCGTCCTGCGAAATCCGTGCGCCGCGTGAGGAGTCCGGAAACACCGGCCGCCACTGTTCCGCGCCGTGCTTCAGGCCGTGTGTTGCCGAGGCGGCGTCCTGGTTCAGATCATGTCTTGGTCCAGCCGCGATCCTCGCTGTCATGAAACCGTCAAGACTCGCCCAGTGATTGCTGGTCTTCGGTTCGATGCCACAACCGCCCCAGTGCTTTCGAGCACACGCCTCGACGCTATGAATTTTTCCAGTCGTGCGGAAATATGCCGCCTAAATTACCCAATCAGCGACTGAATACGACCTAAATGACAACTGTATATTTTTAGATCTAATTAATCGAAATTTCATTCGACAAGAATAAAGATTTCCTGTGGTTGCTGCGACGCCGTACCCGAAGGGCCCTGTTCATGAAAGCTTTCAACAATCTCGGTCTTCTAGCAAAGATCGCCATTCCCCTGGTCTTCATGGCGCTGGTCGCGGCCGGCCTCGTCGCCTATGCTCGATCGGCACTGACGACACTCGCCCATGAGACGCGGGAGATCGCGCAAGTCCAGGCGGCGCGCCAGGCCCACATCCTGAACATGCAGGTTTCCATGACCGAAGCGGCGGTGCAGAACCGCAATACGCTGGTCGAGGCCGATCTGTCGAAGATGTCCGGCTATCAGGCCAAGCAGGCCGCCGCCATCGCGGCGAGCTACGCGGCGATGGACCGCCTCGTCGCTCTCGAGGATTCGGCGGAGCGGACGGCGGCCAACAAGAGCCTGCGCGCCGGACTCACGACCTATTACACCGTGCTCGACCGCTCGACCGCCCTCGGCGCGAAGGGCGAATCGGCGGCCGGCATGAAGATTTCCCAGGAGGAAGCGGCCCCCCAGCGCGCGAAGATCCGGGAGGAGGCCGAGCGCCGCGGCGCCATCATCGAGCAGCAGCTCAAGGCGGCGTCCAACGACGCGGAACACCTCGCGGCCTCGTCGACGACCCTCCTCATCGTGTCGGCGACCGGCGGCCTGCTGGCGGCCATGGGCCTGGCCGCCGCCATCGTCGTGCTGGGGGTGTCGCGGCCGATCGGCCACATGACGGCATCCATGGGCCGGCTCGCCCAGGGCGACCTCGACATCACCGTCGAAGGGGCCGAGCGCAAGGACGAGGTCGGCCTGCTCGCCCGCTCCCTCGAAGTGTTCAAGGTCAACGCCGTGACGGCCCGCCGCCTCGCCGCCGAGCAGGAGGCGGAGAACGACGCCAAGATGCGCCGCGCCGAAGTCCTGGACGGCCTGACCAAGCGCTTCGAATCCAACGTCTCCGCCCTGACCCAGGGCCTGGCGGGCGCGGCCACCGAGATGGAGGCCACGGCGCAGTCGATGTCCGCCACCGCCGAGCAGGCGATCCACCAGGCGGTGTCCGTGGCGGGCGCCGCCGAGCAGACCTCCGCCAACGTCCAGACGGTGGCCGCGGCCAGCGAGGAGATGTCGGTCTCGATCCAGGAGATCGTCAGCCAGGTCACGCAATCCTCCGCCATCGCGGCCCAGGCCGTGGCGGACACGCGCCGGACCGAGACCACGGTGCAGACCCTGGCCGCCGTCGCCGACAGCATCACCGACGTGGTCGCCATGATCACGACCATCGCCGGGCAGACCAACCTGCTGGCCCTCAACGCCACCATCGAGGCGGCGCGGGCCGGCGAGGCGGGCCGGGGGTTCGCCGTCGTCGCCACCGAGGTGAAGGAACTCGCCGGCCAGACGGCCCGGGCCACCGAGGAGATCCGCGCGAAGATCGGCGAGATCCAGGGCGCCACGGGCGAGGTCGTCGCCGATATCGGGCGGATCGGCCGGACCATCGCGGACATGTCCAACTACTCCGCCGGCATCGCCGCCGCCATGGAGGAGCAGGGTGCCGCCACCCGCGAGATCGCCCGCAACGTCCAGGAGGCCGCCCAGGGCACCCAGGACGTCACGAGCAACATCGAGCACGTCCGCGTCGGCGCGGGCACCACGGGCGCCGCCGCCACCCAGGTTCTGGGCGCGGCCAAGGAGCTCTCCCGCTACTCCGAAAGCCTCGGCGACGAGGTCGAGCGCTTCCTGTCCGGCGTGAAGGCGGCCTGACCGTCCGCGCCCGAGACCGCCCTCATCAGGGTCCCGCCGCATCTGCGAAGATGCGGCGGGCTTTTTTACGAGAGCGCGGGGGCGGTGCCGCGCCGTCCCTTGACAAGCCGGGGGATCGGGGCGCCATCGGCCCGATGCCAGGACCCGCCGACACACCCAGCCTCGAAGCCTTCGCCCGGAGCGGCCTCGCCGCCCTCGACGCCGGGGCCCTGCGAAGGCGCCTCGTCGAGACGGCGCGGGGGCCCGCGGCCGGGGCGACGCGGGCGGGGCGCGCCCTGGTGTCGTTCTCGTGCAACGACTATCTCGGCCTGGCCAACGACCCGAGGGTGATCGCCGCCGGACAGGCGGCCCTGGCGCGCTACGGCGCCGGGGCGGGGGCCTCGCGCCTCGTCACCGGCAACCACCCGCCCCTGGCCGCCCTCGAAGCCCGGCTCGCCGCCCACAAGGGGACGGCGGCGGCCCTCGTGTTCGGCAGCGGCTACCTCGCCAACCTCGGCATCGTGCCGGCGCTCGCGGGTGCCGGCGACCTCGTCCTCGTCGACGCGCTGGGCCATTCCTGCCTGTTCTCCGGCGCGCAGCTGTCCGGCGCGACGATGCTGCGGTTCCGCCACAACGACCTCGACCACCTACGAACGATCCTGGCGGCGCGGCGCGCCCGGCACGAGCGGGTGCTGATCCTCACCGAGCGGGTGTTCAGCATGGACGGCGACCGGGCGCCCCTGTCCGAGATCCTGAGCCTGGCCGCCGAATACGACGCCTGGACCCTGGTGGACGACGCCCACGGCCTCGGGGTGGTGGAGCCGCAGGCCCGCGCGCCCCTCGAAATGGGCACCCTGTCGAAGACGCTGGGCTCCTACGGCGGCTACCTCTGCGCGTCCCGCGCCGTCGTCGACCTCCTGACCAGCCGGGCCCGCAGCTTCGTCTACACCACCGGCCTGCCGCCGGCCTCGGTGGCGGCGGCGCTGGCGGCCCTGGAGATCGTGGAGGCCGAGCCCGACCGCGCCGCCCGGCCCCTGGCCCTCGCCCGCCGCTTCACCGCCCGCCTCGGCTTGCCCGAGGCCCAAAGCCCCATCGTGCCGATCCATGTCGGCGAGGCGCCCGCGGCGCTGGCCCTGTCGGCGTCCCTCGAAGCGCGGGGCTTCCTCGTCGTCGCCATCCGCCCGCCCACGGTGCCGGCCGGCACCGCCCGCCTGCGGGTGGCGTTCTCGGCCGCCCACGGCGAGGCGCAGGTGGACGGGCTGGCGGACGCGATCCTGGCCCTGCGCGGCGCCGGGACCTGAGGGTTCAGGCGCCGTCCCACGCCGCCCGGACCGGGCCGGTGGCGGTGTCCGGCTTCGCGTCGCCGATGAAGATCACCACCGGGCCATGCTCCGCCCGGCGCGGATCGTAGAAGTCGAGGAGGTCCGGGTGGCGCCGCTGGAAGAAATCCGGCCGCAGGCCCTCGCGGCGCAGGAGGTGGTCGATGACGACCTGATCGCCGTGGACGGCATTGGGAACGGGGCCGCAGGAGCCGGGCGCCATCCAGCGCTCGGGCTCGGCCGCGAAGGCCGCGTAGAGACAATCCAAGTCTCCCGCCAGGTCGCCCGCCTCCCAGCGCAGGAGGGCGCTGGAGACGCGGCCCGCGTGGAAATAGTCCTCCATGGCGGAAAGGCCCGGCTCGGCCAGGGCGTCGGCCGGCCCGGTGAGGACGGTGTCGAGGTCGCAGAGCAGGGTCGGGCCCTCCGTGAGGCCGGGGCGGAACGCCTCCATCTTCGCCCACCAGGCCGGCCAGTCGTGCCGCAGGGGCACCCGCTCCACGCCGGCGACGGCCAGCGGCAGGTCCGTGAGGCAGACGATCCGGTGGAAGGCCGGGGCGTGGCGGCGTACGCCCCGGGCGAGGCGCTCGACCCAGGTCGCATCGTAGCGGCCACCGCCCTTCAGGACGGTGATGAGCGTGGTCATGGGACGGGACTCATCCGTTGGAGGAATGCAGCCGGAGCCGCCCGGCCGCCTCGGAGTCTGCGAACCAGGCGCGCTCGGCCGCCCAGGGGTGGCCGGGCCAGCCGGCGAAGCCGAAGCCGTAGGCGTCCACCGGCCCGGATCGCGGCGGCCGCCCGAGGAGGAGCGCCAGGGTCACGAGGAAGCCGGTGCTCGGGTTCGGCCGCCCTTCCGTGCGGGCGGCGAGCCGGCGCCGGGCCTCGGCGTGCAGGGATTCGGGCAGGATGTGGACCGGTCGGCCGAGGGGGCGCAGCAGGGCCAGGGCCTCGCGGGTCCAGCACGTCTGCTCGGGGACGTTGTGCGCCGCCGGCAGCATGGGAAACGGCAGGATGAAGGCCTCGGCGCACCGGACCACCGGCCGGTCGAGGAAGCGCGGGTCGGCGAGCCATTCGCGCATCTGCCCGCCGCGGTTGACCAGGGCGAGGTGGGTGACCCGCGCGCCCGTGCGGCCGCCGAAGCCCGGCGCGTTGTTGAAGCGCACGACGGCGGGCGCCGCATCGATGGCGGCGGCGGCGGCGAGGTCCGGCGCGTTGCCGACGATGCTGAGGCGGGCATCCGTAACCGGAAGCCGGTCGTCCGCGCGGGAAGGGTCGTCCGGGCAAGGCGAGTCGACCTGGGCGGGCATTTGCGGCAGGGGTTCGAGGAAGGGCGGAGGTATGGCGCCGGCCCCGCGCGGCAAGGGCCGGTCACGACAGGAGACGCCGTTGCCGATCCCGCGCCGATGCTTCGTCTGCGCCGCCGACATGCTGGGGTCGAGCGCCCGGCGCCTCGCCTATCCGGACGGGCGGACGCGCGCCTTCGCCCTCGCCTGCGCCGCCTGCGGCGTCCTGCTGGAGCCGGGCACCGATCCCGTCCGGGCCCGCGCGCACCTCGCCGCGGCCCTCGCCGGCCCGGCCTTCCTGTCCGATCCGGACGCGCCCTACGGCCTGGACCCCTACACCCTGCGCAGTGCCGCGACGGGGTTCGGCCGCGGGGTTCGCCCGCTCACCGACGACGATCGCCACGACCTGCGCCATCCCCACGGCGGGCGGGCCGCGCGGGCGGCGCTCTACGACCTCGATGCGGCCGAGGGGCGGCCCGTCTCCCTCGGCCTGCTGTGCCGCCCGGCCGACCTCGACGCCGTCCTGGCGGCCGTGGCCCCGCACGCGGCCTGGACCGACGACGTCGCGATTCTCCTCGACGCCCCGGCGGCCCCGCCCGGCGCGGTGCCGGCGCCGGGTTTCGCCCCCGGCGCGGTGCGGGTGGGCGCCCGGCCCCTGGCGGGCGACTTCGCCGCGCAGCGCAACGCCCTCCAGGACCGCGCCCGCCATTCCTGGATGCTGCAGCTCGACGCCGACGAGGCCCTCGATCCGGGCGCCGGCCGGCTGCTGGCGGCCCTCGCCGCCCTGGCGGAGGCGGGCGACGTCGTCTCCATCGGGCTGCCGCGCCGGAACCGCGTCGACGGCATCCTCTCGGACGTCTACCCGGACGTGCAGTACCGGCTGAACCACCGCGCCGTGCGCTATGCCGGCCGCGTCCACGAGCGGCCCCGCCTCGACGGCGGCTGGCCGCGGAGCTTCATCGCCCTGCACGGGGCGATCGAGCACGGCTTGAGCCGCGGCCATGTCCTGGCCCGCTCGCGGCGCTACGAGGCCCTCGATCCCGGCCGGGGCCGGACCGAGGAGGAAGCCGCCCTGCTGCGCCCCTACCGCGACTGAGACTCCCGGATTCCAAAGGTCGAGACCTTTGGCGGGTGCAGGGCGGAGCCCTGCGGTCAACGCCGATCCCGAGTCCCCGCCAAAGGGCCTCGGCCCTTTGGAAGCCCGGATCACGCCGCCGCCAGGGCCCTGGCGTAGAGGGCGAGGGTCTCGCGGGCCAGGGTCGCCCGGTCGAAGCGGCCGGCCGCCGCCAGGGCGCGGGCCCGGTAGGCGAGGCGCAGGGCGGGGTCGGCGAGGAGCGGGCGCAGGGCGTCGGCCAGGGCCGGGCCCGTGGCCTCCCGCGCCAGGGGCCCCGCATCGGGCGCGCCCACGAAGGCGCGCGCGCTCGCGTCCTCGGCGCAGGCCACCACCGGGCGGCCATAGGCCAGGGCCTCCTGGTAGACGAGGCCGAAGCTCTCGTAGCGGGAGGGGGCGAGCACCGCGTGCGCGTCGGCATAGGCCCGGGCCAGGGCCTCGGCCGGGACCCGGCCGCGCGCCCGGATGCGGGCCCGCGCCGCCTCGGGCAGGCTGGCCGGCAGGTCCTCCGGGGGGACGCCGACGAGGTCGAGGACGAAGGGCGGGACGGCGCCCGCCGCCTGCTCGCGCACGAGGATCGCGATCGCCGCGAGCAGGGCGTCGAAGCCCTTGCGCGCCTCCGCCCGCCCGACGAAGAGCAGGCGCACCGGATCATCCGTCTCCGGGTAGGCGGCCGCGCAGGCGGAGGCCAGGATCGCGGGCGGCAGGCTGAGGCCGATCACGGCGGCGGGCTGCCGGCCGGACAGGCCGTAGGCGCGGGCGATGACCGCCGCGTGCGCGGCGGTGTTGGCGATGACCCCGGCGCTGCCCCGCGCCTGCCGGCGCTCCAGGGCATCGGCGGTCCGGCCGTCGAGGCGGTCGCGGAGGGAGCCGGGCGGATCGCGGGTGAAGGCGGCGGGCGTCGAGCTCCGGGTGACCAGGGGCAGGTCCGGACGTCCGGCGAGGAGCACGGCGGGGGCGTACCAGTTCGTCGCCTCCACCACGGCGAAGGGCCTTTGGGCATGGGCCGCCAGGACGGCGCGGCGGAAGGCCAGGGGCGCGGCGAGGTGCCCGGCCGAACCCCACCGGCGCAGGCGCGCCAGCCCGCCGCCGGGCGGCAGGGCGAGTCCCGCGACGGTGACGCCGCCGACCCGCTCGGGCGCCGCGCGGTCGAGGGTGAAGACCGTGACCTCGGCCCCCGCACCGGCGAGGCTCTCGGCGATCTCGCGGGCGGCCGTCGACAGCCCGCTCGGGGCCGGCGGGTAGTCCCAGGCGAGGAGGGCCGTGCGCATCAGGCGGCGAGCAGGCGGCGGTAGAGGGCGAGGTAGTCGGCCGCCATGCGCTCGGCGGTGAAGCGCGCCTCGAAGCGGCGGCGGATATGCGCGCGGTCGAGCCGGCCGATCCGGCCGAGGGCGTCCACCGCCTCGGCTTCGGAGGAGACGATGAAGCCGGTGACGCCGTCCTCGACGATCTCCGGGACCGAGCCGCGGTTCCAGGCGACGACGGGCGTGCCGCAGGCCATGGCCTCGATCATGACGAGGCCGAAGGGCTCCGGCCAGTCGATGGGGAACAGCAGCGCCCGCGCGCCCCCGAGGAGGTCCCCCTTCCGGGCGTCGTCCACGGGGCCGAGATAGGTCGCGTCGTCCCCGAGGAGGGGGCGCACCCGGCTGTCGAAATAGTCCGGGTTGCCGACGTCGATGGTCCCCCCGAGGCGGATCGGCAGGCCGGCGGCGCGGGCGACGCGGATCGCGGTGTCGGGCCGCTTCTGGTCGGTCATGCGGCCGACGAAGGCGACGTGCCCGCCGGGCCGCGTCCGCAGGGCGTAGCGGTCCCGGTCGATGCCGTGATGCACCACCCCGGCCCGGTTCGAGGCCGGGATGCCGGCCTCCTGCGCCGCCGAGATCGCCGCGACGGGCAGGTCGGGAAACCCCGAGAAGAACAGGGCCCGGTCGAGTTCGTCCACGCGCCAGTGCACCGTGGTCAGGCTGTGCCGCCGGCGGTCGCCGAGGAGCGCGGCATGGGCGAACTCGCCGTGGCAATGCACGATGTCGAACCCGTCGAGCGTCCGGCGCAGGGCCTCCAGCTGCAGGGCATCGAGGGCGGCCGGAACCCCGGGGGCGACCCGCCCGTGGCGGCCTTCCAGGGCCGACAGGCTCGGATAGTTGCCGATGCGCGGCAAGTCTGTCGCACTGTCGGACGGGGCGAACAGCGTTATATCCACGCCCAAGCTTCGAAGTGCCGTGCCGAGGTCGTGGATGACCCGCTCGGTGCCGCCATGATGCTCTGGGGGAATAGGGAAAATGTTCGGGGCGACTTGGGCGACGCGGATCACGGGTTGTGCCTCATCTGAAACGTTTCTTCTTCGGAACCCGCCCATAACGCCGGCGCCCTGATGTTCGTCTTGCATATCGCCCTGCAAGGCTGCCTGCGCAGCGGCGAGGTCGTGTTCGGGCTCACCGCCGACACCGGGGGCCACATCCGCTACCTGCTCGATCTCGTGGCGGCCTCGTCCCAGGATGTCGGCGTCGACCGGATCGTGGTGGCGACCCGCCTGTTCCACGGCGCGCCCGGCCCCGATTACGCCGTGCCCGAAGAGCGCATCTCCGACAAGGTCGAGCTCGTGCGGCTCGCGAGCGCGTCGCCGGCCTACCGGTCGAAGGAGGCGATGCACGCGGAGGTCGAAAGCTTCGCCCGCAACCTCGTCGCCTGGATCGCCGCGCAGCCGCGGCCGCCGGACCTGATCCACGCCCATTACGCGGACGCCGCCTCCGTGGCGGGCCTCGTCGCGGACCGGCTCGGCATCCCGTTCGTGTTCACCGCCCACTCCCTCGGGCGGGTCAAGGCGGCGATGCTCGGGCCCGCGGCGGCGGGCTGCCCCGACCTCGCGCGCCGGATCGCCGCCGAGGAAGCGGCCCTGGCGCGGGCGAGCCTGGTCATCGCCTCGTCCCGCGACGAGGCGGAGGTGCAGTATGCCGGCTACGCGGCCTACGAGCCCGGGCGCATCCGCGTCCTGCCGCCGGGCAGCGATCTCGCCCGGTTCGCCGCGGCCGAGCCCCGTCCGCAGGTCGATGCCGCCATCGACCGCTTCCTGCACGATCCGGGCAAGCCCACCCTCCTGGCCCTGGCCCGGCCGGTGGCGCGCAAGAACCTCGGCGCCCTCGTGCGCGCCTACGGCGAGAGCCCCGAACTGCAGGCCCGGGCCAACCTCGTCCTGATGGCGGGCACCCGCGAGGACATCGACGCCCTCGACGGCGACATGGCCGGGACCATGCGCGAGATCCTGGTGCTCATCGACCGCTACGACCTCTACGGCCGCGTGGCCTACCCCAAGACCCACCGCCCGGAGGACGTGCCGGCGATCTACGCCCATGCCCGCGCCCGCGGCGGCCTGTTCGTCAACCCGGCCCTCAACGAGCCGTTCGGCCTGACCCTGCTGGAGGCCTCCGCCGCCGGCCTGCCCCTGGTGGCCACCGACAGCGGCGGGCCCAACGACATCGTCGAGACCTGCGGCAACGGCCTGCTCGTCGATCCCCGCGCCCCCGACGCCATCGCGGCCGCCTGCCTGCGCATCCTCGACGAGCCCGGCCTCTACGCCGCCTGCGTCGCCGGCGGCGCACGGGCGGCGGCGGCCTACGATTGGGACCGGCACGCCGCGCGCTACCACACCCTCCTGCGCGCGCTCCTGGCGCCCGAGCCGCCCCTGGCGGCGCCCCTTCAGCTCCTCGTCTGCGACATCGACAACACCCTGGTGGGCTGCGCGGCGGCCCTCGGCATCTTCCGGCGCTGGCGCAGCCGGCAGGCGGGGCTGGCCTTCGGCGTCGCCACCGGCCGCTCGTTCCACAGCGCCATGGCGATCCTCGAACAGCAGGAGAGCCCGCGCCCGCAGGTGATGATCACCTCCGTCGGCTCCGAGATCCACCACCTCGATGCCAACGGCGTCACCTACACGGCCGACGCGGCGTGGCGCGCCCGCGTCTCGGCGGACTGGGACCGCGACGGCGTCCGCGCGGCCCTGGCCGACCTCGACGGGCTCGTGCCCCAGGGCTCCCTGGAGCAGCGCGGGCACAAGCTCAGCTATTTCGGCGATGCGGGGACGGCCCAGGCGGTCCGGGCCCGCCTCGCCCGGACGGGGCGGCGCGCCAACGTGATCCACAGCCACGGCCGCTACCTCGACGTCCTGCCGGTGGCGGCCTCGAAGGGCACGGCCGTCGACCACGTCCGGGCGCGCTACGGCCTGCCCGAGCGCGCCGTGTTCGTGGCGGGCGATTCCGGCAACGACGTCGAGATGCTGCGCGCCCAGGGGCACGCCATCATCGTCGCCAACTACTCCGACGATCTGGCGAGCCAGGCCGGGCTGACCCATTCCTACGTGGCCCGGGCCTCGCACGCCCGCGGCATCATCGAGGGCGTCGGCCATTTCCGGCGGATGCTGGCCGATGCCGGCTGATTCTTCGCGAGCGCTCTTTCAGGCCCCTTTGCAGACCCCTTCGGCGAGCGTGCTCACCCTGGTGCGCGGCCGGGCCGACCGCCTGCGCAACCTCATGGCGGGCCTCGCGCGCCAGACCGTGCGCCCGCGCGAGTTGGTGATCGCCTGGATGCAGCCGGAGCCCGCCCCGGACCTGCCCGATCCGGGCTGCCCGGTGCGCCACCTCCACGTGGCCGGCGAGCCGATGCCGCTCGCCGCCGCCCGCAACCGCGCCGCCGGAGCCGCCGCCGGCGACCTCCTGATCTTCCTCGACGTCGACTGCATCCCCTCCCCCACCCTCGTGGGCGCCTACGGGCACGCGGCGGCGGAGACGGACGGCCTGTTCCTCGGCGAAGTCCTGTACCTGCCGCCGAACCTGCCCCCCGACGTGCCGCCCGACCCCGAGACCCTCGACCGGCTCGGGCAGGCGCATCCGGCGCGGCCCGCGGTGCCGGAGACGGGCCTGCGCCGCGAGCCCGATCCGGGCCAGCTCTGGGGCCTGTCCTTCGCCCTGCCGGCGCGGGCCTGGGCCGCCGTCGGCGGCATGGACGAGGCCTATGCGGGCTATGGCGGGGAGGAGACCGATCTGGCCGCCCGCCTCGCCGCCACGGGGTTGCCGACCTTCTGGGTCGGGCGGGCCCGCGCCTATCACCAGCACCACGCCGTGCACGTGCCGCCCCTGCAGCATTTCGAGGCGATCCTCGCCAACGCCGCGCGCTTCTTCGACACCCACGGGCGCTGGTGCATGACCTACTGGCTCGGCCAGTTCCGGGCCGCCGGCCTCATCGACTGGGACCCGGCCGCCCCCGCGATCCGCGTCCTGCGCCGGCCGAGCGCCGCCGAGATCGCCGCCGCGCACCGGCCCGACGCCCTGTTCTCCTGAGAGTTGCGAAGACCACCGCCATGAAGAAGCCCATCGCGTTCTTCGTCCACCACCAGGGACGGGGCCACGCCAACCGCACCATGGCGGTGGCGGCCGAATTCGCCCGCGACCGTCCCGTCTCCGTGCTCACCGCCGGGCCGCACCTGTTCGAGGGGTTTTCCCGCGACATCGAGATCGTGACCCTGCCCGACATGATCGGCGCCGGCGTGCCGACCCCGCGCCTCTACGCCGAGCCGACGCCGCAGGTGATGCACTGCGTGCCGCTCGGCCTCACGGCCATGCGCCGGACCATGCGGACGATCCTCGACCACCTCGACGCCCGCGACGTCGGCCTGTTCGTGGTCGACGTCTCGGCGGAGATCGCCCTGCTGGCGCGCATCGCCAGCGTGCCGGCGGTGCAGATCCGCATGCACGGCGACCGCTCGGACATCGGCCATGTCGGCGCCTACGAGGCCTGCGTCGGGATGCTCGCCCCCTTCGACGAACGGATGGAGCAGGACGATTATCCCGCGTCCCTGCGGGCCAAGACCTTCTACAGCGGCGGCCTGTGCACCAGCGTCGACGGCGTCCTGAGCCGCGCCGAGGCCCGCGAAAAACTCGGCCTCGACCCGGAGCGCGAGATCGTCGTCGCGGTCACCGGGGGCGGGGGCAGCGGCACGCCCTACGCGCCCCTGACCGTCGCCGCCCGCGCCGTGCCCGACGCCCTGTGGCTGACCCTCGGGCCGACCCACCGCGAGGGTCACGAGACCGATTTTGCCAACCTGCGCGAGCTCGGCTGGGTCCCGTCCGTCACCGACTACCTCGCCGCCGCCGACATCGTGGTGGCGTCGGCCGGCGACAACACGGTCCACGAGGTGGCGCGGGTCGGCGGGCGCCTCGTCGTCATGCCGGAATGGCGCTACTTCGGCGAGCAGACCCGCAAGGCCGAGGCCCTGGTCCGCCTCGGCGCCGCCATCCAGGCCCCCGTCTGGCCCGGCGACCTCCAGGGCTGGCGCGACCTCGTGGCCCGGGCCCGCACCCTCGACGGCACCGCCCTGCGCGGCCTCTACGCGCCGGATGCCGCACGCCGCGCCGCCGGCTGGCTCGAGGGGCTGACCGACGAACTCTGGCACGGGGCGACGGAGCCCCCCGCGCCCCCGGTCGTTGCCGCCGGCTGACCCCTTCGTTTCCCGTGCTCAAGACTCCCCGGAGCCAGATCGTCCCATGTCCACCGTTTCCGTCGTGACCCTCGCCAAGGGACGGCCCGCCCACCTGCGCAACGTGCTGCTGGGCCTGCAGCGCCAGACGCGAGCCCCCGCCGAGTTCGTCGTCGCGGTGATGCAGGACGCGCCCTACGACCTGCCCGAGGTCGGCTTCCCGGTCCGCCAGATCCTGGTGCCGGGCGCGGCCCTGCCCCTCGCGGCGGCGCGCAACCGCGGCGTGGCGGCGGCCACCGGGGACATGATCGTCTTCCTCGACGTCGACTGCATCCCCGCCCCCGACCTCGTGGCCGACTACGCGCGCGGCCTCGCCGAACTCGACGGCCTGCTCATGGGCGAGGTGCTCCACCTGCCGGACGGGGCCACGGCGGGCGACTGGGGCTATGCGGATCTCGCGGCGGTGGCCGAGAAGCACTCCGACCGCCGCGGCCCCCCGGCCTCCGGCCTCGAACTCTGCAACGACTACCGCTGCTTCTGGTCGCTCAACTTCGCCATCCGGCGCGCCACCTTCCTCGCCACCGGCGGGTTCGACGAGCGCTACACCGGCTACGGCGGCGAGGACACGGATTTCGGCAAGGTCCTCGACCAGGGCGGCGTGCCCATCGCCTGGATGAAGGGCGGGCTCGCCTATCACCAGTACCACCCGCACCACATGCCGCCGGTCCACCACCTCGACAGCGTCGTGCGCAACGCCGAACTGTTCGAGGCCAAGTGGGGCTACCGCACCATGGGCCACTGGCTCTACGCGTTCCGGGTGATGGGCCTCATCGACGACGCGCCCAACCGGCCGATCCGCATCCTGCGCCGCCCCGAGGCCGCCGACCTTGCGCTCACCGGCCAGCAGAGCCACCAGCCCTACGGCAATTCGGCGTCCGTCATCCGCTTCCTCGAAGCCCAGGCCGCCCCGGCGGCGACGGCGTGAGGATCGCCCTCCTCGCCCATCTCCGCCACCCGGTGGCGGCCCCCTTCGCCGGCGGCATGGAGGCCCACAGCTGGTCCCTCGCCGCGGGGCTGATGGCGCGGGGGCACGACGTGGTGCTGTTCGCCGCCGGGGACAGCGACCCGCGCCTTGCCGTCGACCCGGTGATCCCGGTGCACCACGAGGCGAGCTTCCCCGGCCTCGAACACCGGGGCGATCCGGGGCTCGTCGCTCATGTGGATGCGGGCTACGCCGCCGCCTGCGACCGGATCGCGGCGGGCGGCTTCGACGTGCTGCACAACAACTCCCTGAGCCGCCTGCCCCTGGAGCGGCGGCGCACGGCCGCGATGCCCACGGTCACCTCCCTGCACGTGCCGCCCTACGACGCCCTGCGCTGGTTCGTGCAGGAGAGCCGCGCCCCCACCCACCGCATCACCGTGACGTCGCGGGCGCAGGCCAAGGTCTGGTGGCCGGAGGCGGTGCCGCCCGACGTGTCCGTGCTCCACAACGGCGTCGATCCCGCGGCCTGGCCCTACCGGGACACCGGGGACGGCAGCGCCGTGTGGTCCGGGCGCATGGCGCCGATCAAGGGCGCGCACCGCGCCATCGCGGCCGCGCGGGCGGCCGGCCTCCCCCTGACCCTGTACGGACCCATCGAGGACCCGGAGTACTGGGCGACCCGCATCGCGCCGGCGCTCGGGGGGCCGATCCGCTACGGCGGCCACCTCTCCGGCGACGCCCTGGCGCGCGCGATCGGGCGCGCCTCGGTCTTCCTGTTCACCCCGTGCTGGGACGAGCCGTTCGGGCTGGTCGCCATCGAGGCCATGGCCTGCGGCGTGCCGGTGGCGGGCCTCGCCATGGGGGCGGCCGAAGAGGTGGTCGGCGAGGCCGGATGCCTCGCGCCCCTCGGGGACGAACCCGCCCTGGCGCGGGCCGTCGGCGCGGCGCTCGCCATCCCGCGCGCCGTGCCCCATGCGCGGGTCCTGCGGCTGTTCACCCGCGACCTCTGGCTCGACCGCTGCGAGGCGCTTTACACCCAGGCCCGCGCGGCGGCGTGATCCGGCCGATTACTGAAAGATGGAGGGGGGCGGATTCCTCCTACTCACAGGCTACGGGATTCGCACGACTGCGAACGGGCCGATTTCGCACAGAGACAGGGCACCGGACGGCATCCGGATGCGATCGCGCGAGGCGCATCGGGACTCCCTCTCCTGGAAGGCTACGGCCTGTACGGAAACGATTCGAGTGTTTTGAGTTGGGCCCCTTTGGCGTTGTGGTCGGAGGGGCGGCGATGGAGGGGCTCGGGCCTGGGGAC